>SBFV01000252.1 GCA_006227775.1 Gammaproteobacteria bacterium
CTGCACCGTGGTCTTGAACTTGCCGATGCGGGAGACGGCCACCCGGGCGCGCACGCCGATCCCCGCCATCCATTCCCGCAGCGCGGAGACGGCGATCTCACGGCCAATGATGACGACCGCCGGGAGGGCCACCAGGGGGCGCGGGTCGGCTTCAACCAGTAGGACGAGGGCGGCGGCGACCATGAGTTTGTCGGCGACGGGATCGAGAAAAGCCCCCAAGGCCGAAATCTGCCCCAGGCGCCGGGCCAGATAGCCATCGACCAGGTCCGTGATCGCCGCCAGGCCAAAGACCAGGGCACAGGCGGGGCGGGCCCAGGGTAGCGGGACGTAGAAGAGGGCGACGAAGACCGGGATCAGGACAATCCGCAGCAGGGTCAGGAGATTCGGGATGTTCCACAACGGCGTCACGGGGACATCCCCTTCAGGTCGGCCTCCAGCAAGCGCTCGTTCCTCTCTTCCAGCCGGCGCCTGAGAGCGGCGTTATCCTGGGCGATTTCACGTTCCCGCTGCTCCCGTTCCGCGGGATCCAGCTTCTGATCGTCGGGTAAGGGAATCGGCGGCGCGAACCAGTATTCGTAATCGGTCTTGCTGGCGTAGTAGGCTTTGCCCAACCGCAGCGCGGCCGTTCCGTCCCCGCTCTGCAATGCCCGCTCATAGTCCGCTCGCGCTTGTTCCAGCCTGGCCAAGAGCGCCTTCTCTTCCTGACCATTGGCCTGGACCAGCGTCTCGATCTCGCGATAATCGCGGCGATTCACCCAGAGGACGAAGACCAACATCGCCACCGCGATGGCAAGTACCAGCACCGCAACCCACATAAGTACCCCCCGTTCGGGCCAGCAAGGCCCCCATGAAGGCCAAGGTCCCCATCAACCAGGCCCCGTTGAACTCCCGTTAAGCTGGTTGTTGGGATGAATCGCCTCGAAGATCTGCTGGGCAAGCTGGCGGCTGATGCCCTGGACCCGGGCGATATCCTCCACCGCGGCACCCTCCAACGCCTGGATGCCACCGAATTCCCGCAAGAGCCGCTGGCGGCGCTGGGGGCCAATTCCGGGGATCTCCTCGAGCACGGAGGCAGTCCGCGCTTTGGCGCGGCGCTGACGGTGGGCGGTGATGGCGAAGCGGTGCGCCTCGTCCCGGATCCGCTGGATGAGATGCATGGCGGGGGAGTCGGGGGGGAGTATAAGGGGCTGGTCCCGACCGGACAACCAGAGCTGTTCGGCCCCGGGGCGCCGGTCCGGCCCTTTAGCCACCCCGACCAGGGTCGGCCCCGTCACCCCCAGCTCCCGCAGGGCCGCCTCCACCTGGGCGAGCTGGCCGCGCCCCCCGTCGATCAGCAGGATATCCGGCGCCGGATATTCCCCCTGCTTGACCCGGGCATAGCGCCGGCTCAGGGCCTGGTGCATGGCGGCGTAATCGTCACCGGGAGTAACGCCCTCGATGTTGAAACGACGGTAGTCGGATGTGAGGGGCCCGTCGGCACCGAACACGACGCAGGAGGCGACCGTCCGCTCCCCCTGGGTGTGACTGACATCGAAGCATTCCAGCCGTTGGGGCAGGGCCGCCAGTCCCAGGGCCCGGCGCAGCGCCTCCCGGCGTTGGGCATAGCCGGCCTGGCTGCCGAGGCGCGCCTCCAGGGCCACCCGGGCATTGCCCTGGGCCAGCTCCACCCAATGGCGCCGCTCCCCCCGTACCCGATGACGAATGGCCACCTTGTGGCCGGCGCGCTCGCTCAGGGCCGTCTCCAGCAAGGCCCGCTCCTCGGGTTCGTCGCTGATCAGGATCTCGGTCGGTACCGCCTTGTCGGCATAGAACTGGGTGAGAAAGGCGGCAAGCACCCCACCCGCGTCCGTCCCTTCCGGCACGCGGGGGAAAAAGGCCTTGTTGCCCATGTTGCGGCCGGCGCGGATATAGAAGACCTGGACGCAGGTCAGGCCGCCACCGCTGGCGGCGGCGACGATATCCAGATCGCCCCCCTGGCCGCTGACGTACTGACGCTGCTGGATGCCCCGCAGCATCTGGATCTGATCCCGCAGCACGGCGGCCCGTTCGAAATTCAGCGCCGAGGCCGCGGCCTCCATGCGTCCCGCCAGGTCGCCGATCACCTCGTCAGTGCGCCCCTCCAGAAACTGGATGGTATGGCGCACATCCTCGGCATAGTCCTCGGGGCTGATCAGGTTGACGCAGGGCCCGCTGCACCGTTTGATCTCATATTCCAGACAGGGGCGGGAACGGTGGTTGAAGACGGCGTCCTCGCACTGGCGCACCGGAAAGATCTTCTTCAGCAGGTGCAGGGTCTGACGGACGGCGTAGCCGCTGATAAAGGGGCCGAAGAAGCGATCCTTGCCCTTGGTGGCGCCGCGGTGGAAGGTCAGGCGCGGGAAGGTGTCGGGGACCGTCAGGCGAATGTAGGGGTAGCTCTTGTCGTCCCGCAGCAGGACGTTGAAGCGGGGCTGCAGGGCCTTGATGAGGTTGTTCTCCAGCAGAAGGGCCTCGCCCTCGGTGCTGGTCACCGTGAATTCGATGTCCCGGATCAGGGACACCATGATCTCGATGCGCCGGTTCTGGGTCCGGCCAAAGTAGCTCGTAACCCGTCGCCGGAGATCCTTGGCCTTACCGACGTAGATCACCCTGGCGCTGGCGTCCAGCATGCGGTAGACCCCCGGCGACGCGGGGATGGTCTTCAGCAAGGCGCGGGGATCGCGCTTTTCCTTGGCGTTCTCCGGAGGCGCGGGGTCAGAACCGGTCATGGGACCTGGCTGAAAGGTCAAGCCAATCCCGTGCCTGGCCGACCACGGCGCGGAACATCTCGGCGGTCAGGCGGCCCGTCTGGGTGTTGTAGCGGCTGCAATGATAGGAATCCAGCAGGCGGCGTCCGCCGGGGAGGGCGTGCGCGGCCCCATGGGCGAAGGGAAAGGCGGCCGGCTTGAGGTCCAGGGCCATGAGCACGGCCCCATGAGCCACCCGACCCAGGGCCAGGATCAGGGCATCGGCGCCCAGGTCCGCCAGTTCGGCCCGCAGATAGACATTGCACTGGCGCGTCTCGCCCCCCGTCGGTTTGTTCTCCGGCGGCACGCATTTGACGGCGTTGGTGATCCGGCAGCCGGTCAAGACCAGGTCATCGTCCCGGGAGCGCGAGAACGGAGCGCTGCCAAAACCGTAGCGATGGAGGGTTTCGTAGAGCAGGATGCCGGCGTGATCACCGGTGAAGGGCCGGCCGCTGGCGTTGGCCCCGTGCATCCCCGGGGCCAGACCGACCACCAGCAAGCGGGCCTGGGGGTCGCCGAAGGGGGGGACCGGGGCCGCGTGATAGTGGGGGTGAAGCCCCCTCACCCCGTCGAGGAAATCCGCCAGGCGGGGACATCGACGACAGCCGCGATCGAACCAGCCCGCCGGCAGGGGGAATTCAGAAGCAGGGACCGGAATCGGGGGACTCGCTGGGGGACCGATTTTGCTTGTCTGGTACTATCCGTCTGATAGTAAGCAAAAAATTCGATGGAATGGCGGAGAGGGAGGGATTCGAACCCTCGATACGTTTCCGTATACACACTTTCCAGGCGTGC
>SBFV01000362.1 GCA_006227775.1 Gammaproteobacteria bacterium
CCGAGTGTAGTGGTTGACCAGGACGTCCGGGGCGGGTACCTGGGCGAGGGCATAACCCTCCTCCCGCAGGGCCGCGAGCACCGCCCTTCCCGCGGCGAGGACGCTGCTGGCCAGTGCCGGCTGACCGGGGGCCAGGGTGAAGGCGGCATGGACCGACGCCGGAACCACCCCTTCGAGGCGAGCCTGGCCGATGTGATAGAGGGGTCCCAGATCGATCCCGACCTCAACGGGTATCGCCCCCGGTGTGCCGGGCATGCTCCCCCCGCTAACCGTATCCCCCGTGCGCGCCGCTCCCGCCTTGCCCGTCGTGCCCGTCGCGCCCGCCGCCGACCGCTCTTCCAGCCGAGCCACCAGGTCTGGCGTTGCCAAGGGAAGGCCATCCAGACGGATGTCGATGTAGGCGTCGTAATAACCGAAACTGCGCAGGACGTCGTCCAGCCGCGGCAGGTCATCGTTGGCCCGGGCAACCAGGGCGAAGGCCCCGGCCTTGGCTTCCTCGCGCAGGCTCGCGAGGAGGGAGGCGTCCAGCAGGGCCTGGTCCATCGCCTTGTCGCCAGTCGGTTTGATCTTCAGGTCGTAGGGTAGGGTATCCGCGAGCAAGCTGGCGCAGAACAGGCTGGTGGTGAAGAGGCCGGCGCGAAAAAGGAGACCGAGGACGGCCAATAACCGAGAGGGGAGGGGTGGGACTTGGGGCAAGCCACTCCCCCCCCCATCGATGGTTCGGCGTCTATTCCGCAGTGGGTGCATCGGCCGATGATAACCCAAGAATCCCGGATCGCATCAGCCGAAGATAGCAAGGCCCCGCACCGGGAGAGTGGCCAGGGGTGTGGCCCGGGTCCCCCGGTGGGGCTGAGGAAGGATCAGTCGTCGTAGTGCTCGGCGCCGCGGCGAATCTTGCGCACGGATTTTTCCAGGTCATCGGCGACCTTTTCCACCGCCGACAGCACGGCATTGGTAATGGCGGATTCGATCAACATGGCCAGTTGGCCAAGGTCTTCCTCAGTCAGTACCTTACGGGCTTCCTCGTCCAGGACCTCCTTGAAGCCCTTGACAACCTGCTTGGCTTGTTTTTCGTAATGCTTCGACATGGCGTTATCGGATCTCCCTTGATTCAGAGCGAAGCGGGGCTGAGTTGATCGATCTGCGGCGCGACCACGATCTCGGGATCGGGCGGGCAGGCGACTTCCGGATTGCGGTTAGGATAGGGATGCTTGGACAACAGGTAGCGCATGGCGTTGATGCGGGCGCGCTTTTTGTCATCGGACTTGATCACGGTCCAGGGGCAATCCGCCGTATGGGTGTAGAAGTACATGTTCTCCTTGGCGCTGGTGTATTCATCCCACAAATCCAGCGAGGCCAGGTCCATGGGGCTCAGCTTCCATTGCTTCAGCGGATCGTGCTCGCGAGACTTGAAGCGCCGCAACTGCTCCTTGCGGGTAACCGAGAACCAGAGCTTGTGCAGACGGATACCGCTACGGACCAGCATACGCTCCAGTTCCGGGGTCTGGCGCATGAATTCCAGATACTCCGCTGGAGAGCAGAAGCCCATCACCCGCTCCACCCCGGCGCGGTTGTACCAGGAACGGTCGAAGAAGACGACCTCGCCCGCAGCCGGCAGGTGCTGGATGTAGCGCTGATAATACCACTGGGTCCGCTCGCGGTCGTTGGGCTTTTCCAGGGCGACCACCCGCGCGGCGCGGGGATTGAGGTGCTCCATGAAACGCTTGATGGTTCCACCCTTGCCCGCGGCATCCCGACCCTCGCACAACACCATGACGCGCTCACCGGTCTCCTTGACCCAGTTCTGCCATTTGAGCAACTCGATCTGCAGTTGGTACTGCGTATCCATGTACTCGTCCATGGCCATCTTTTTCTTGTAGGGATAGTAGGCCTCGGCCTCACGCTTAAGTTGCTTCTCGTCGACCTGGATATTGACCAGCACGTTGACGGGCTTATCCTTTTTTTCCTCCCTGTCGCTTTTTGCCTCCTTGTCGGCGGGCGCGGGCTTGTCTGCCTTCTTGGCTTCCGCCGGCCGAGAACCGGCCTTTTCCGCGCCCTTGGCCTCGGATGCCTTGGCCGTGCCGCCGGGTGCCGCCGGCTTGGCGCTTTCGCTGGTCGGTGCCGTCACACTGGCCTCGGGACCGGCGCTGGCCATTGCCATGGCTGGCTCCGCTGGTGGCGTTTCGGTGGTCGGCTTGACCTCGTTCTCTGACATGTGCTGCCTCCGCGTGCAGGTTGCTGCGTTATGGGTATGGGTGCTTAGTATGAGTGCTGGGTGTGAGTGGCGAGAGCTGACCAGGGGCATGCGCCGGTAGCCTGGCATGGTCACGAAATCGTAATAGTAGAGCATCCATGCTTTGATAACAGCATTAATTGCGCTAATAACCCCTCATCTTCAGCGATCGGCCGACATCGAGCATTGAATCGGACCGATCCGCCCGCTTGCCCGAGCGAAGACCGGGAACCGTTCCCAATGCCCCCCCTTGGGATGACCCCCGTGGGGGCCGCGGAGGGAGGGCCCCAAGCGCATTTCATACGCTACGCCCTATTAATTGGAGCATCGCAAGACTAAGGCTCCATTAGCCCCCGGGGGTGATGGCGCCCAGGAGATGGCGCTGGCGATTCACATCATTGCAAGCCGTGCGCGGGTTGACAGCGGCTGGAGGCTTGGAGAAAATGACCGGTCTCAAATTTGGTCCCGCGATTCATATTCGGATTTCAGGAGAAACCACTTGGCCAACTCCCCCCAAGCCCTCAAGCGTGCCCGTCAGGCCGAGCAGCATCGCCAGCACAATGCGTCTCGCCGGAGCGCCATGCGCACCTACATCAAGAACACGCTCAAGGCCATCGCGGCGGGTGACAAGGAAGGGGCCATGGCGGCCTTCAACATCGCCGTGCCCTTCATCGACCGGGCCGCGGGCAAGGGGCTGATCCACGCCAACAAGGCGGCCCGCCACAAGAGCCGGATCAACGCCCGTATCAAGGCGATGGCCTGAGGTCACCCAGCGGGCGCCTGGGCGTCGTTCCATGACGGACACCGCGACCGGCCTCTGGCCGGTTTTTTTTTTTTAGGGCGATGGGTGTGCCATGACCCCCACCCGCAATCTGTTTGCCGATCTCCCCGCTCTTCAGGCGGGCGAATTCTTCCAGGATCTCTGGCGCCGGGGCAGGGTACGGATCGAGCGCATTCTCAGCGGTGACTCCCCCAATCCGGTCCTCTACGATCAGGAGCAGGACGAATGGGTGCTGCTGCTGGAAGGACGGGCGGTGCTGGAACTGGCCGGGGAACGCATCGACCTGGGGCCGGGTGATCATCTGGTCATTCCGGCCCATACCCCCCACCGGGTGCTGGAGACCCGGCCAGACCCTCGGTGCCTCTGGCTGGCGGTCCATCTCTATCCCCCGGACCCCAGCTTACCGGAGACCTGAGCCCATGTCGGGACAACCCCAGGTCGCGTTTAACACGACCCTGGCGGAGAACTGAGCCCGATGCCGGGACAATCTCAGGTCGCGCCGGCCATCCCCCGACCGGAGAGCTGAGCCAGATGCGGCAT
>SBFV01000027.1 GCA_006227775.1 Gammaproteobacteria bacterium
CCTCCGCCCCACGGGGCTTTCAGCGCGTGCCGAGAATCAGGCCCCGCTCCTTGAGTTCGGTCAAAAGGGCCAGGCCGAAGCCCACCACCGCATCTGGCTGGGGGTGCGCCAGAGTCCGGCTGACCCGCAGCAGCGCATCGCGTCCGGAGATGAGCGGTTCCGCTCGCAGCAGATCGAGCAGCAGGTAGGTCACCTCAGTGATTTCCAGGAACCGCACCCGGTCGCTCGAATCCCGGTAGACCAGCAGGCAGGATGGCGTCTCGCCGGGCGCGGACGGCATGTCATCGGGGGCGATACGGTGCACCGGAAAGCGGTAGCGCAAGGGCCATGCCAGGTGGGATAGGAGGGGGTGCCCGCTGAGCAGGTCGCCATCGCCATCGACCTGCTCACCGCCAGCAGGATCCGCGTCGCTTACGCTCAGGGCCAGCTCCACCCATTCGTAGTGAGCCAATTCCGCCAGGAAGGGGGGATCTTCGGCGCGCGCGCCGCGCTCGACTTGCAGATATTCGACAAACTCTTTCCCGATCTCCAGAAACAACGGGGTGCGGCAGCGATGCCGCGCGAAGAAATCCCGCACCATTGCCTGCCAACGCTCATCCGCTGTGATGAGGCGGATCACGGGGAAGCCAGCGGACAACAGGCCCTCAATGTTGTTCAAGAACAGTTCACGATAGACTTGCATACGTCGCTCGGGGACGTCCGCCGGACGCGGGTGGGAGAGCGGATCACGGATATGAGCGACGAAGGCATGCTGGTGGCGTTGGAATGCCGGCGGCTCAGGCCAGAACGTGACGCGCATGAGGAGACTCCTCGCATTGGTGCTGGATGGCGGTGATGTTATCGACCTCCGCCACAAGCCGATCGAGCGGGGGGATGTTGAAATCACGCTCCAAAAGGGTCGGGATCACGCCGAAATGCCCATAGGCCGTCCTCAGCAGTGACCAGACCGGATCGATGACCGCCGCGCCATGGGTGTCGACCCGCAGTCCGTCCGGCTCCAGGTAGTGACCCGCGACGTGACAGTAGGCGACGCGTTCCGCCGGTAGTTGCGCGAGGAAGTCCTCGGCGTCATAGCCGTGGTTGGCGGCGTTGACGTAGAGATTGTTGACGTCCAGGTGCAGATCGCAGTCGGCCTCGTCCAGCACCGCCGTCAAGAACGCGACCTCGGCAAGCTCCTGGCCCGGCGCGGCATAGTAGGAGACGTTTTCGATACCGATGCGTCGCTCCAGGATGTCCTGCACCCGGCGGATACGTCCGGCGACATGGGTCACCGCCTCGGCCGTGAAGGGAATGGGCATCAGATCATAGAGGTGACCGCCATCCGAGCAGTAAGACAAGTGTTCGCTGTAGTAGCGGACGCCCTGCGCCGTCAGGAATGCCTTCAGACGATGGAGGAAGACCTCGTCCAGGGGAGCGGGACCGCCGAGGGAGAGGGAGAGACCGTGGCAGACGAAGGGGGTGCGCTCGGTCAAAGTGCGCAGCTTGCGCCCGAGTGCCCCGCCCACGCCGATCCAGTTCTCCGGGGCGATCTCCCAGAAGTCTAGCTGGTTCGCGGGCAGCCTCAGGGCCTGGTCCAGAAAGTCGCGCCGCAGCCCCAGGCCGGCGCCGTGCGGGGGATATGAGGTCATGGGTTGGATCTCCGCAAAGGCGAACCCGCCGGCCGGCGGGCTCACCCGGTGGAAAAAGGGCCGTTCAGCCGATCACGGGGTGTCGTTACCTGGAGTTACCGCACTTGCCCTCGCCACATTTACCCTCGGTGGCGCCTTTGTCACCACCGCACTTGCCCTCGCCGCATTTGCCCTCCGCGGCGCTTTTCTCGCCGCCGCACTTACCTTCGCCGCATTTGCCCTCGGCGGTGGTCTTCTTGGTGCCGCCGTCCGTAGCGCCGACGTCCGCCGCGGCGAGCTGCATATAGCCGCCGCGCAGTTCGGTGAAGCCGAAAGGATTGGTGCCGGCCTGAGTGACGGCGGAGGCGCCCAGAGTGGCGGTCAGGATGAGGGCCAGGGAGGTCGAATTGGGAGTATTCATCTCGGGATTCCTGTTTTAGGTGACTAAAGTTGCGCCCCAGATCGGGAGCATGGCTACATCGAGAGGCACCTCGGTCTTGCTGGTGCCGGGGGCTAGGGCCGATGAGCAATCGTGTTGCTCGTTTATTGGTCGGCCTGGTCGGCGGATCCTTACAGGGGGTTGTGATCCGGTTTTCGCGACCGTTGCTAGGAAGGGAGGAGGCGGTCTCTCCGGACCTGTTCAGGACGGCAAAGCTGGGGTGACCGCCTCCATGACGGAGAACATCCGGGCATCGGTCCGGGGATCAGGTCCTCCGCGGTGATGGGGCTGGCAGGCGCGCCGATTGGCCGTAGGCCCACTGCGTCAGCCAGTGATCGAGGCTGAACCAGCGGCCGGCACCGATGAAGTAGAGGGTGAGCAGCATAATGCAATAGGTCACGGCGAACTCGATGCCGTTGTTCAGGATGACCAGGCTGCCGTTCTGGGTGAGCCAGTCGTAGTTGCCGTGCTCTTGCAGGATGGCCTTGGCGCGATCGAGGCGCTCGATGGCGCCGATGGTGCGCTCCGTGGCGAAGAGCGAGTCCGCCCCCTCGGCGATCGCCAGCCAGCCGTTGTGCCAGTGTACCGTCACCGCCGCGACCACCATGGTGATCATCAGCGGGATCGAGATCCAGCGCGTGAAGAGTCCCAACAGCAACAGGATGGCGCCCAGGGTCTCGGCTGTTGCGGCTAGAAGCACCATCAAGGTCGGAAAGGGCAGGCCCAGTCCCCAGTCGGGGTTGCCGAACCATTCCACGGTGTTGTCGAAGCTGGCGAACTTCTTCGTACCGGCCATCCAGAACACCGGTGCCAGGTAGAGACGAATGGCCAGTGGCGCCAGGAAATCCATGGCGCGGGTCGGGCGGAGCAGGGTATCGAGTCGTTCGAACAGGGTAGTCATGGCGGGGTCCCCGCAAGCTAAGGGTCGGTTGAAATCACAGGAGTCACGGGGACTGACTCGCAGCGCGGACGGGCGCTGGTCGCTGGGCCCCTGAGGGATCTGCGTTCAGGACAGAGGCTCGCCCTGTGGCTCCTGATTCTTAGTCATGCTTAGCTGCGGTTTCCTTACGCGCGATCTTTGGGTCCCCCTGGAAATCTGGCAAGTGATCAGGATTTCTGGCGGAGGCTAGAAGGAATGCGGGTCGTAGGACGGATAGCCATACCTCGTCTGGTAGGGATAACGTTGATCCGTGCGGTAGCGATAGGGATATCGGTCATCGTAACGATCGCGGTAAGGGTCCTGGTAGCGATCGTCATAGCGGTAATCGTAGCGGTCATAGTACCGTTGCCGCTGTTCCTGGTCGTATAGATAGCCTCCCACGGCGCCGACGCCGGCCCCAATCAGGGCCCCTTCGGCGGTGCGACCGCTGGTGGAGCCAATGGCGGCGCCGGTGGCGCCCCCGATGATGGCGCCGCTGGCGGTTCGCTCACCGGTGGTCGTGCCGCATCCGGACAAGAGAACGGCGGCGGAAAGGGTAAGGGAAAGGGTGCGGGCGAGGG
>SBFV01000346.1 GCA_006227775.1 Gammaproteobacteria bacterium
GCGGAGGCATGTCTTGCCCAGGGCTAAATTTCGTGAGGCTTCTCGCCACCCCCTTGCTGAGGAAGGACAGCCTCGGGGTAACGCGGCCCCTGGGCGGCATCCTGCCAGCCAATGAGGAAGGGACGGGGATCCCCCCCGCTCGTCTTGCCCGCGGGACCCTGGCCTGCGGGCGGCTCAGTCCCGCGACTGTCCCTGTCCCTCGCGCAGGGCCCGGCGGATACGCTCGCGCGCGGCGACCGGCAGCTCCGCGGCATTCGCCTCGCTCTCGGCGCGACGACGCAGCGAGCGCATCGCCCGATGCATAAACGCAAGCTGCCGCTCGAGGCGCCGGCAGCTTACGCACATCCACAGATGCAGGCGCAAGCCCCAGCGCTCACGCGGACTGAGTTGGCGCTCCTGGCTTTCCGAAAGCAGATGGCTCGCGTCTTTACAGGTCAGCATCGTTATTTACCTCCATGGCCGAGGCCATTGAGCCAGGTACGATCCAAACAGCGGCGCAGCCCCAGCCGCGCCCGATGCAGCATGGTCCACAGGTTATTCGGCGTGATCGCCATTTCCTCACAAATCGTTTCGGTATCCTCCTCCATGACTTCACGCAGCCAATAAAGCTGCGCCAGCCGCCGCGGCAGGCCATCCAGGCAACGTTGCAGGAAAGCGATGAACTCGCCCCGCTCGGCCATCTCCTCCGGGTTGCCCCAGTCGGACAGCCGCTCTCGCCAGGAACCCGACGGCGCGAAATCACCCTCGTCAGTAGGATCGTCCCTTTCTGGCACCTGGGCGGGATCATCCAACGGCACCTCGCGCACTTGAAGCCGGAACTGGTCCATGACCTTGTGCTTCAGGATGCCGATGAGCCAGGTACGCACCGAGGCAACGCCGCTGAAACGCTCCCGAGCCACCAAGGCCGCCAGCAGGGTCTCCTGGACCACATCCTCGGCCCGGTGGGGATCGCGCAGCCGGAGAAGGGCATAACGGTAAAGGGCATCGCCATGCTGGTCCAGCCAGGTCTCCGGCGAGCTCAACCGGTGCTCATCCAAGCCGCTGCTTGACATCGTCTTCTCCGCATGGTTGGTGGCGAGGGCCGGTGTGAACTCGGTAGAGGTCGCGCTCTGATTATCGGGGCGCGGATCAAGGCTTTTTCCATTTGGATCATGGGGGTTACTGGCTGAAATTCCGGTCATTCGCGCCGAGATCGCAATCATTCGACCCTGCTACCCGACCCAAATAACCCGCCGCTCCCATATTTGTCCAGTGGCGGTTGCCCTTTAGCCTGGCGAGCCGCTGGGGGGAAGTACGCAAGGCCCCCACACGGCTGTGATGCGCAGGTCGGGCCCGATCTTGCGGAGGTCCTGGACATGCAGTGCCAGGCGGTCTCCCATCCGCTCCAGGCCGGGGAGATGGAACAGGCCGAGCCCGCCGTCGCCCATGAGATGGGGGGCGAGGTAAAGCACCAGCTCATCGACCAGGCCGGCCTGGAGAGCACTGCCAGCGAGGGTGGCGCCGGCCTCGATGAGGACCTCGTTGATCTCCATGCGGGCGAGATAGCGCAGCAGGGTCTCGAGGTCCAGGCCGCGGGGACCGGGGGGGACCGGCAGAATGCCGGCGCCGGCGGCCTCCAGGCGGAGGGCGCGCTCGCGCATGGCCTCCAGGCGGGCATGGGGGCCGCCGTTCCGATCCAGCTCCCGGCTAATAGGTTGATCCGGTTCCCGGTCCCGGGAGGCGGTAGGAAAGGGCGTCAGATGCGGCCCAGCGGTCAGGTGGGTTTCTGGGTTGTCGGAAGAGAGGCCGTCGGCCTCCGGATCCAGGCAGGCGATGAGGGTCTGCCCGGGCAATCCCAGCAGCCGTGACGTGGGTGGGGTGCGCAGACGGCTGTCGACCACTACCCGCAGGGGCTGGCGCACCGCCTCGTCCAGGCCGAGGCCCGGCAAGTCGGTGGGGCTCAGGCGCACGTTCAGAGAGGGATCATCCGCCAGCAGGGTACCGACGCCGGTGAGGATGGCGGAGCTGCGGGCGCGCAGGTATTGCACATCCCGCCGGGCCGCCGCGGCCGTGATCCATTGGCTCTCGCCGCTGGCCATGGCGGTGCGGCCGTCCAGGCTCGCCGCCAGCTTGACACGGACATAGGGCAGGCCACGTTCCATGCGCTTGATGAAGCCAGGGTTGAGGCGGCGCGCCTCGGCTTCCAGCAGGCCCTGATCCACCGCCACCCCCCCAGCGCGGAGCCGATCCAGGCCGGAGCCGGCGACCAGGGGATTGGGGTCGGTCATGGCCACCACCACCCGCGCCACTCCGGCCGCCAGCAGGGCGTCGGTACAGGGCGGGGTCCGGCCATGGTGACAACAGGGTTCCAGGCTGACGTAGGCGGTGGCGCCCCGCGCCGCGTCCCCCGCCGCCGCCAGGGCGATGGGTTCCGCATGGGGGCCGCCGGCGCGCCGGTGCCAACCCTCCCCCACCACCACGCCATCCTTGACGATGACGCAACCGACCCGGGGGTTGGGCTCGGTGGTATAGAGACCCTGGGCCGCCAGACGAATGGCGCGGGCCATGTGGACGCGGTCGGCGATGCGGTCGCGCGGGGGGTCGGGATCGGGGGTGCCGGCAGGGACGATAATCGGGGATAGGCCGGTCATGACGCCGGGCCCACGTCCGACAGCAATTCGAGCTGTCGGCGCTTGGCCTCGGCGCCCGGCTGGCGTTCCAGACGCTCGATCTCCTCGCGGAAGGCTCGGACATCCTCGAACTTGCGATAGACGGAGGCGAAGCGCACGTAGGCGACCTCGTCCAGGTGGCGCAATTCCTCCATGACCAGTTCGCCGATCAGGCGGGAAGAGACCTCGCCCTCGCCGCTGGCGATGAGCCGGCGGTTGATGCGCGCCAGGGCGGCCTCGACCTGTTCCGTCGGCACCTTGCGCTTCTCCAGGGCGCGCATCATGCCCGAGTGCACCTTGCGGCCATCGAAGGGTACCCGGGTGCCGTCCCGCTTGATGACCCGGGGCAGGTTGAGCTCCGCCACCTCGTAGGTGGTGAAGCGGTCCTTGCACAGCAGGCACTCGCGGCGACGGCGCACCTGGTCACCATCCCCCGAGAGCCGGGAATCAACGACCTTGGTATCCTGGGCACCGCAGAAGGGACAGCGCATTCAATTAAACCCGAGCCAGGTTGATTTCGGTGGCGGCCGGGTGGAAGAACGGCTGGTATCCGCCAAGCCGACACCCGACCTCAGTGCCGATATACCGGGAAGCGAGCGCAGAGGTCCAGCACCTTGGCCTTGACCTGGTCGCTGACCGCCGGGTCGCCGCGGGCATCAATGAGATCGCACATCCAGCCCGCCAGGTCCCTGGCCTCGGCCGCGCCGCAGCCACGAGTGGTCAGGGCCGGGGTGCCGACGCGGATGCCGCTGGTGACGAAGGGCGATTGGGGGTCGTTGGGCACGGCGTTCTTGTTGACGGTGATGTTGGCCGCCCCCAGCCAGGCGTCCACCTCCTTGCCGGTGAGGCCCTGGGCGATGAAGCTGACCAGGAAAAGATGGTCGTCGGTGCCACCGGAGACCACATCGTAACCACGGTCGAGGAAGACCTGGGCCATGGCGCGGGCATTGGCCAGGACCTGGCGCTGGTAGTCGGTGAAGGCGGGGTCCATGGCCTCCTTGAAGGCCACCGCCTTGGCGGCGATGACGTGCATCAGGGGCCCGCCCTGGATGCCGGGAAAGACCAGGGAGTTGAGCTTCTTCTCGATCTCCGGGTTGGCCTTGGCCAGGATCAGGCCGCCGCGGGGGCCGCGCAGGGTCTTGTGAGTGGTGGTGGTGGTGACGTCGGCGATCTGGACCGGGCTGGGGTAGAGTCCCGCCGCCACCAAACCGGCGACATGGGCCATGTCTACCAGCAGGTAGGCGCCGACGGCGTCGGCGACATCGCGGAAGCGCTGCCAGTCCACCACCCGGGAGTAGGCGGAAAAGCCGGCGACGATCAGCTTGGGCCGGTGCTCACGGGCCAGGCGCTCCACCTCGGCGTAGTCGATCTCCCCGGTGGCTGGGTCCAGGCCATACTGGTAGGCTCGGTAGAGCTTGCCGGAGAAATTGGGCTTGGCGCCATGAGTCAGGTGGCCGCCGTGGGCCAGGCTCATGCCCAGCACCACGTCCCCCGGCTCGCACAGGGCCATGTAGACGGCGGCGTTGGCCTGGGAGCCGGAGTGGGGCTGGACGTTGGCGAAGTCGGCGCCAAACAGAGTCTTGGCGCGGTCGATGGCCAGTTGCTCGACGATGTCGACGTACTCGCAACCGCCGTAGTAACGCTTGCCGGGATAGCCCTCGGCATACTTGTTGGTCAGGACGGAACCCTGGGCCTCCATTACCCGGGGGCTGGTGTAGTTCTCCGAGGCGATGAGCTCGACGTGCTCCTCCTGGCGGCGTTCCTCGTGCTGGATCGCGGCCCAGAGCTCGTCGTCATAGCCCTCGATGCGGGTGGACTGGTCAAACATGGCGTGGCCTCAACCGATGAAATCGACGCATTCTATCCGCTTTGGCCGGCGGCATGCGCGCCTTCCTGGACCCTCCCCCCGCCAGGAAGGACTCCGACGCCGGGGGCTTCCGCCCGAAACCTTCAGGTTTTCCCACGGAACTGAAGGAGCGGTAAAGCCGGCGATTGGCAGGGGCTATCCATTACAGGTAGGGCCCCATCGCGTCGACGAAATCCACCCGGGCAGGCAAGTGGGTGGGGTCGATGATCAGGGGCAGCATAACGGCCCGCTGCTGGCGGCTGCTGCGCAATTGCATGAAGTCGATGCGGCGCGCCGCGGCATTATCCGGCGCCCGCTGGATGTTCATGGCATCCAGATAGAGGCTGAGGGGCTCGGCCCAAACCTGCTGGCCCGGGTTGCCCATGACCTCGATGAGGATGGCCAGATGCTCCTCCAGAATCGATTGCTCCGGTCCAAGGGCATCCAATTGAGCCGTGATGTCATCGAGTTCCGCCGTGAGTTTGGCCAGGTCAATATGCACGGGTGCCGCAGGCTTGAAGCTCCAGCCGCCGCGCTCCAGGTTCTCCAGCTTGCGCCGCAGGAGGTCCCGCTGACGGGTCAGATCCGCCCGCTCCCGTTTGAGCTCGGTGATGCGCTCCAGGGCCAAGGTCAGCAGAAAGTCGAAGGCCCGTCGTTTCAACAACCGCCGGTTTTCCTCATTGTTGTCGTTCGGTTCCAGCAGGCGGTGGGCGACGAAGCTCACCGTGACCTGGGCCACGTCCCGACGCACCTGATCCCCCACCAGATCCAGCCCAAGGATGTTACGTTCCATCGGATCGGCCAACAGCAAGGCGTTCACGGGCCTCAGCCCCCGGCCCGCGCCTTCGTCCAGAAAATCCCGCAGGGCCTGGTCCCGCCCCAGGATATCCAGCATGCTTTCGGTGGAGGCGAAGATGGCGCTGAGGCGGGGATCGGCGGAGAAACTGGCGGCCCCCACCGCCACCGGGGCCAGGGACTCGTGCAGGCTGTCGACCAGGTCGACGATATGATCGATGGCGCGGACGATCGGGTCTCGCAACTTACGGGCGTAACCCGGCAGGGCGCGCACCCGAGGGTCCGTCCCCTCCACCGCGCGATCGATAGCCAGATCGACCAGTGACTCAGGATAGCGGCCGGAATGCTCGCCGCCGCCGAATATCGAATAGAGGAGTTTTAGCATGGGGTGTTATCGCGGTTGTAATGGGTCGGGTCAGTCGAGCGAATCGTCACGAGGGTGAGGGTGCCATCAGGCTGTTGTCGCCCATGGCGGTGTCTCTTCACGCCAAACGGGGTCCAGTCACAGCCGCGTCAGACTCACCGTTTGCCGGAAACGGGCCAGGGCGAGGGTAAAGGCGAGGATTCCCAGCCCCAGAGTGGCGGCCAGATGATGCCATATCAATTCCAGGCCGGCCCCGCGAAAGACCAGGGATTGCATGTAGGCTACGATGTGGGTGGTCGGAGAGAGCAGCATCAGCCGTTGCAACAGGTCCGGCATGGAATCGAGGGGGGTGTTGGCCCCCGAAAGCATATACATCACCAGGAACACCGGGATGGAAAGCAGCCCGAACTGGGGCATGGTCCGGGCCAGGGTGGCAAGCAGGATACCCAGGGCGGTGAGGGCGAAGAGGTAGACCGCCAACCCGAGGACGTAGAGGCCCGGCGAACCGACGCTGGGAGCCCCCAGCACCCCCCCGACCACCAGGACCTTGGACAGGCTGGCCGCGATCAGGATCACCACGCCATTGGCCCAGACCTTGGCCAGCATGATGTCGGCGGCGGTGAGGGGCATCACCAGCAGGTGCTCGATGGTGCCGTGCTCCCGCTCACGGATCAGGGCCGCGCCGGGCAGCAGGATGCCCAGCAGGGTCACCATGTTCACGATCTGCATCACCGCCAGAAACCAGGACGATTCCCCATTGGGATTGAAGACCAGGCGGGTCACCGCCGTGACCGCCGGGGGGGGCGCCGGGGCCTCATCCCCCAGGTGATACAGCGGTTCCTCGGCCAGTACCCGTTCCAGATAGCGCGCGCCCGCCCCCGCCATGGCCATGGCGGTGGCATCCACGTTGACCTGGATCACCGGCTGGCGTCCCTCCCGGACATCCGCGTGCAGCCGGGGGGGGAAATCGATGACGAAGGTGAAGCGCCCGTCCTCCAGGGCGGCGTCCAGGTCCGTGGCGGGGATCGGCACGGGTGGCTGGAAAAAGGGCGGACGCAGGGCATCCGTCAGCCGCGCGCTCAGAGGGGAAGCATCCTCGTCCACCACCGCCACGGAGGCGTTCTGCAGTTCGATCTTGACCCCCCGGGCCGGGGCGATGATGGCGATGGTGAAGCAATACAGGATGAGCAGGACCAGAACGGGGTCGTAGCGGAGGCTGACGAGCTCCTTGAGTCCCAGACGGTAGATGTGGTTAAGCCTCATCTCGGCGCCTCACGGACAGCGGCCCGGAGCCCAGGGCCCGGGGACTAGGACTAGCGATATCGACATCATCCACGCAAGGATGCCTCCGTTGTCAAGATCCCGCGGGAGGGAAATCTTCGACGCGACCCGCCATACCGCCACCGACCCAGGACAACCGCCGTCGCATCCTTGGCCTATACTCTGATTGACGTAACATCAATCGGTAACCCAGCATGGCCGTCGGATTCTTCCCGCCCCCCGCCCAGGCGCCCTTCGCCCTGGTCGATGCCAACAATTTCTACGTGAGCTGCGAGCGGGTCTTCGACTACCGGCTGCGCGACCGGCCGGTGGTGGTGCTGTCCAACAACGACGGCTGCTGCGTGGCGCGCAGCGAGGAGGCCAAGGCCCTGGGCATCCGCATGGGGCAGCCGTTCTTCGAGGTGCGGGACCTGCTGGAAAGGAATCGGGGCGTGGCCCTGTCGTCCAACTATACCCTCTATGCCGACATGAGCCGGCGGCTGATGACGATCATCGGCCAGTTCAGCCCGGCGCAGGAGATCTACTCCATCGACGAGTCCTTTCTGCGCTTCGCGGGCTTTGAGCACTGGGACCTGACCCAGCAGGGCCGGGAACTGCGCGCGCGGGTGCTCCAAGGGATCGGCCTGCCGGTGGGGGTGGGCATCGGGGCCACCAAGACCCTGGCCAAGCTGGCCAACCGGCTGGCGAAGAAACATCCGGACTTCCGCGCCGAGGGCGTGTGCAATCTGCTGGATGTGCCGGCGGAACGGCAGGCGGGCTACTTGGCCGACCTGGCGGTGGAGGATGTCTGGGGCATCGGCGGTCGCTGGGGGGCGAAGCTCAGAAAGCTGGACATCGCGACCGTGGCGGACCTCCAGCGGGCGGATGTCGCCCGGCTGCAACGGCAGTTCAACGTCGTCCTGGCCAAGACGGTCCTGGAACTGAATGGCCTCTCCTGCCTGCCCCTGGAGGAGGCGCCGCCGCCCCGGCAACAGATCATCGCCTCGCGCAGTTTCGGCCTGCCGGTGACGCGCTTCGACCTGCTCAGTGAGGCGGTGGCCAGCCACGCCGCGCGGGCGGCGGCCAAACTGCGCCAAGCGGGGCTGCGCGCGGGGCTGATCCAGGTGTTCATCGCCACCAACCCCTTCCAGCCCGAGGCGCCGCAGTATCACCCCGGGGCCACGGTACCCCTGTCCCTCCCCACGGCGGATACCACGCGGCTGTTACGGGCGGCACGGGTGGGTCTGCGGCATATCTACCGGGAGGGTTACGCGTACAAGAAGGCGGGCGTCGTCCTGCTGGACCTGGCGCCGGTGGGGGCGGTGACGGGGGACCTGTTCGCGGCGACCCGCGTCGGGACCAACGTGACCGGCCCAATAACCGACAGGACCAGGCCGGGGACCGACGCCCGCCGCGAGCGGCTGATGGCGGTCATGGACGGCATCAACAACCGCTGGGGTCGGGGCACGGTGCGCTACCTGGCCGAGGGGCTGGCGCAGCCCTGGCAGATGCGGCGGGCGCGGATGTCACCCCGATACACGACCTGTTGGGAGGAGTTGCCGGTGGCGTCCTGCTTCCGTGGCGCGCGCGAAGATCAAGGCGGCGGTCAATTAGCACCAGGTGCGCCTGGTGCTGGCCATCTCTAGGGAGCGAGGCTAGGGCGCGCGGGTGTCTGGAGCTAGCGGGCGACACACCCCGCGACCGAGCGCTGGCTAGCCGTTGATGTAGCTCACCAGTTGGTCAATGACGAACTGCTGGTCGGCGATGATGGATTTGACCAGATCCCCCACCGAGACGATGCCGATGATCTCACCATCGGACAGCACCGGCAGGTGGCGGACGCGCTTCTCGGTCATCAGCGCCATGCACTCGTCCACGCTCTGGTGGGGCTGAATGCAGATCACCCGCCGAGTCATGATTTCCTTCACGCGGGTATCGCGCGAGGCGCGGCCCATCAAGACCACCTTGCGGGCGTAATCGCGCTCGGAAATGATGCCGACCAGCTTGCCGCCCTCGGTCACGACCAGGGCACCCACCCCCTTCTCCGCCATCAGCTTGAGGGCATCAATGACGGACGCCTCCGGCGCGATGGTAAAGAAGTGACTGCCCTTACCTTCCAGGATCTCTTTAATCGTTTTCATTGCGGTATCCTCCTCATGATTCTTTGTCATTTTCCCCATGATAGCGGCTTCCGGACCGGAAGCGCACCTTGATTTACCTCCCGTGGCACCACTCAGCCCCCTTTGGCGGACCCCAAAGGTACAGGCTTTCCCCCTTACCGCCCAGTGAGGTGGGCTCACATTCGCGCGGACCGTCACAGTCGCCAGTTTCACGGTCCAGTTGTTGTTGCCCGCAGAGAGCCGTGAGGTTGGCTCGTGTGGTTCCGTCCTTCATGCCAGCACGAGATGGCCGCCCGTCCCGGCCCACCGGCCACCGCCTTGATCCCGGCACAGATGGGATCTAAACGCCCGCGGTTTCCGGGCAGCCCCGAATCTCTTCGAGCGCGCCGTTCATCAGTCGATGGATGGAGAATCCATCTTCCATGCCGAGCGCCGTTTCCGCAAGCAGACGCGCCCGCGCTCGGGTGAAGCAGCGGATGGCGAGCTTGACCTCGGCGAGCAGCGAGGGGCTCATGCTCAGGGTATCGGCGCCCATGCCAAGGAGGAGCAATGCACCCGCCGGATCCCCCGCCAATTCTCCACAGACACTGACGGGCTTGCCCTGACGGTGGGCCATCTCGATCACCTGATGAATGGCATTGAGCACGGCGGGGTGCAGGCTGTCATAAGGGGTCACAACCTGGGCATTGTTACGGTCCACCGCCAGCATGTACTGGGTCAAG
>SBFV01000385.1 GCA_006227775.1 Gammaproteobacteria bacterium
TGGGTATCGCCGCGGATGACTGGACCCTGAAACTGTCCATCTTCCACTCCCTGTTCAACACCCTGGGCATCCTCATCATGGTGCCCCTGATGGGCACCCTGGTGAAGGTGCTGTACCTGATCTTCCCCCAGCCCAAGGCGGACGTGGTGGCCCCCCTGTACCTCAACGAGGCCGCCACCGAGTTCCCCGACACCCTGGTGGAGACGGTGCGCAAGGAAGTGTTGCACCTCTATGACAACGCCTTCGAGGTCCTGGCCCATGGCCTCAACCTCCACCGGCACGATATCCGCTCCGAGGCGGACCTGGTCGAGCTTACCCAGCGGCCCGACAAGCTGATGGAGTTCGATATCGACGAGATCTACGCCCACAAGGTCAAGGTGCTCTACAACGCCATCGTCGAGTTCACCAGCCGCACCCAGGGCGACCTGCCCCAGGAGCACATGGAGCGGATCTATGTCTTGCGCGAATCGGCGCGGGACATCGTCGAGGCCATCAAGGATGTCAAGCACATGCGCAAAAACCTGATCACCTACATCGTCTCGGACAACCCCAGCATCAAGGCGGAATACAACAAGATCCGCGCCCAGTTGGGCGAGATCCTGCGGGAGTTGACCACCCTGCGCGACGCCGGCGAGGAGGCGGATCTGGTCGCCCTCGACGGTCTGCGGCTGCAGATGGAGGAGAACGACGTCACCCTCAACGGCGACCTGGATCGCCTCATCCGCGAGGGCCGGATCACCGCCCCCATGGCGACTTCCCTGATGAACGACAGCAGCTATTCCTACGACATCGCCAAGAATCTCATTTCCGCCGGGGCGGGGCTCTTCGGTCCGCACGATTTCGGCCGCCGCAAGGCTGAAGAGGACATCCAACTGGACGAGGATGAATTGGACCAGTTGATGCGCAACCCGGCTTAAGCCGTTATCCTTGCGGGCATGGCGTTCGCGCTGAACGCCATGCCCCTTCATGACAATCCCGGGAGCAATCGACGATGGCGGTCAAGAAATATCTCAAGCAGGTAGCCGAACTCTTCCACCTGCGCAAGGAGAAGTGCAAGGACAAGAAGGTGTGCCTGGAGGAGGCGGTGAACCGCCTCCAGGGGCGTCAGGCCGAACTGGAGGCGCGCCTGGCGGAAGAGCAAACCGACAAGGTCCGCGACAAACTCAGCAAGCAGTTGAAGGTCGTGGTGGCCAAGCGGGAGAAAGGCGAACGGATCCTGCGGGAACTGGCGGACAATACCTAGCACGAACCTTCGCCCCGCCCCGTCCGCCCCGTAGCGGATCCACTCCCTCCACCACCACGGCTCGGCCGACCCATGCCCTTGGGTATGCCGGGCCGTTTCATTTTCGCGTCCGTGGTTTTTTCGTCACACGCATCCAGGGGCGATTTTCCGGGCCGGCTGGACGCTGAGTACCGTCAATGAACGAATCCTGCGGTCATCGTGCGGGTATCGGCGGCGAATGACGAAAAAATTACTGGCTTGTTACGAAAAAATTACTACACTGTGTCCCTCCGACAACACCGACAGCCTGGGGGGACCCACCACCTATGGAACTGCTTTCCATCCTTGTCTATGTTGCCGTTGCGGTGGTCCTCATCTTCGATTACACCAACGGCTTCCATGACGCCTCCAACATCATCGCTACCCCCATCGCCTCCCGCGCCCTGACGCCGGTGCAGGCGGTGGTCATCGTCGCCACCTTCGAATTCCTTGGCCCCCTGCTCGGCGGCACCGCGGTGGCCAACACCATCGGCAAGTTCGTCGACCTGGAGGGGGTCAAGGACGTCTTCTCGGTCACGATCATCCTCTGCGGCCTCTCCGGCGCCATCTTCTGGAACCTGATCACCTGGTGGTTCGGCATCCCCTCCTCCTCCTCCCATGCCCTGGTCGGTGGTCTCGCCGGCGCGGTGATGGTGGGCGTTGGCGTGGATCACGTGGTCTGGGGCTTCACCGAGCTTTTCACCCAGGGTAAATTCACCGGCGTCACCAAGGTCTTGCTGGCACTCATCATTTCCCCGATTATCGGTTTCGTGGTTGGCTACCTCATCCATCGCCTCGTCTTCCGCCTGACCTGCCGGGCCAAGCCCTCCCTCAACAAGTTCTTCAAGCGCATTCAGTTCCTGTCCTGCGCCGGCCTGGCCTTCTCCCATGGCGCCAACGATGCCCAGAAGAGCATGGGCATCATCACCCTGGTCCTGCTCACCGGCGGCTTCATCGAGGAGTTCAAGGTGCCTTTCTGGGTGGTGCTGTCCTGCGCCATCGCCATCACCCTGGGTATCCTCTCCGGCGGCTGGCGCATCGTCCGTACCGTGGGTTTCGGTATCTTCAAGGTCCGGCCCATCCACGCCTTCGACGGCCAACTCACCTCGGCGGCCGTCATCATGTCCGCCTCCGCCGTTGGCGCCCCGGTTTCCACCACCCACGTCGTCAGCTCCGCCCTCATGGGCATCGGCGCCGCCGAGCGGCCCAAGGCGGTGCGCTGGGCCAAGGCCCAGGAGATCGTCACCACCTGGCTCATCACCATCCCCGGCGCCGGCGTCGTCTCGGTGCTGACCTACCTGGTGCTGGACCTGCTGGTTCCCGGGCTCTGATCCGGCCAACCAGACACCGACCATTCCGTACGCAAATTCTCATCCAAGCGAGGACACACCCATGAGTGGTGGCAACAATTCCATCGTTACCAAACTGACGGCCCGTATCTTCCCGGTCATGCCGGATTTCTATGGCATGATGGTCGAGCAGTGCGATGTCACGGCCCGGGGCATGGACGTTTTTCTGGAGTTCATGCTCACCGGCGACGCCGCCAAGGCGGCCGAGGTGCGCGCCATCGAGAAAGAGGGCGATGAGCTCAAGACGCGGCAAATGGAGGTACTCAACCGCGCCTTCGCGACCCCCATGGACCGGGAGGACATCTTCCGGGCCATCATGGCCATCGACGAGGTCCTGAACTACGCCAAGACCACGGTGCGGGAGATGGAGGCCCTGGAGATCAAGCCCGACCAACACATGGTGGCCATGGCCCAACTGATGCGGGATGGGGCCTATAGCCTCAAGAGCGGCTACGGCAAGCTTTCCACCAATCCCATGGACGCGGAGGTGGATGCCGCCGCCGCGCGCAAGGGCGAGCGCAACACCGAAAAGGCCTATCGCAACGCCCTGGCCGACCTCTTCAGCCCGGACAAGGACATCGAGGCCGCCTTGCGCGCCGGCGCCCCCGGGGCTCAGGCCGATGCCTTCATCCACATGATGGAGGTGCTGAAGCGCCGCGAGGTCTATCGCCACCTCTCCAATGCCGCGGACAAGCTGGAACACGCTGGCGGCGTCCTGCACGACATCGTGGTCCAGATCGCCTGATCGCCCCTACCACCCTCCCCTCCCTGCTTACCCCTGGGGCCGGTCGCGGGGACCGGCCCCGGTGGGGCTCAAATTCCTTCAGCATGGCCAGATCATGATCCGTCCGCCCCAAGCGGATGGTCAGCCAGGGCCTCTTCCAACGCTTGTTGATACCGGGTGATGGCGCCCTGCCTGCGCAGTGCC
>SBFV01000280.1 GCA_006227775.1 Gammaproteobacteria bacterium
GTGTCGCGGGGGTCATGGGTTCCCCCGGGGCTGACCACCCAGAAAGAGGGCGGCCAGGGTGGCACCGATCGAGAGGCTGGCGGTCGTTTCGATCAGCAGGATGAGACCGCCGGCCCAAGCGCGCGGATAATCCAGCCAGAGCGATCCGAAACCGATCGGGAGCAGCCCGACCGCGATGAAGATCACCAGGCCCGCGGTCAGGACCAGACGCAGCGGCCAGCCGGCCAGTCGCGGTGGCAACCGCCAACCGCCCAGGGTCAGCACGACCCCGGCCGCGCCCAGCACGGCGCCGGATTGGAAGGCGCCGCCCGGCGCGGTGCCGCCCGCCCATAGCAGATAACCGGCCACCACCAGCATCAGCGGCAGATAGAGACGGGTGAGGCGGTCCAGCATGATGCCGGGGCGCCCGTCGATGCGCGGCAAGTGAGCGACCAGTGACCAAACGCCGCCCAGGGCCAGCAGCAGCACGGCCATCTCGAGCAGGGTGTCATAGCCCCTGAAGTCGAGCAGTACGGCCGTGACCGGCGAGGTGACGCCAGTCTCTGCCAGTGCCGCGGTGACCTCGTCGGCCAGCCCGGACGATGGACCCGGCGGCGATAGGGACAGGATCGTCAAGGCAAGTCCGCCACAGAGGCCGGCCAAGAGGACCGGCAAAAGCCTCCGGCCGAGGGTCGAGCGTGAGCCGGGCATGCGAGTTTGCATCCTGATGTCCTGGTCGATGGTCGGTCGGGCGTCTGGGTTTGCCTTAGTCGGCGACCTCAGCGGCGGGAGGAGAACCGGATCTTCCGTCCCCGCTGGTATCCTTGGCGAGCGCATCCGGCGGGTGGCCAGGATCGGCCGGTCCAGGCACATCCCTTTGTCCCCCCACCTTCCGCAGTCCCGCGAGGGCGGCGAGCAGCAAGGCGCCGCTGAGACCGGCCCCGATGGCCGCCTCGGCCAAGGCGATATCCGGTACCTCAAGTCGTACCCAGACCATCGCCAGTGTCAGGCCAAAGCCGATAAAGAAGATCACCCCCTCCAGTGGCACCGGGCTCCCCAGGGCCCGCAGGGCCAGCCATAGCAGCAAGAGCGCCAACAGGGCGTCGATGGCCCATGCCAGCGGTCCGCTCAGGTCCATGGCGGAATCCCCCGGCGCCAGGCCGCGCGCGCGACCAGGTGGCAGGCAAAGGAAGAGGCGACCAGGACCAACAGCCAGATCAGCACCAGCTTGCCGACCGCGAACCATGATTCGCTCCGGATGGCGAGGCCGGCGACCAGCAGACCCAGACCCAGATTGTCGGCCTTGGTCAGGGCATGGAGTCGGCTGTAGACATCGGGAAAACGCAGCAGACCCAGGGTGCCAGCCAGGAAAAAGGCCACACCGCCAAGCAGGAGGAACGCGGAGATGAGATCAGCCATCGTCAGGGGGCTCCCCAGGCCTGGCCGTCCAACCGCGGCGTACGAAGGCGACCATGGTGACCGCGGCCAGCAGGGCGAACACCAGGGCGACATCCCGCGCGGCGGCCTGATCGGTGGCCTCGGCCAGGAGCAGTAGCACCGCCACCGCGGTGGTCCCGAAAAGCTGGGCCGCGAGCATCCGGTCCGCTGGCGTGGGTCCGCGCAGGATGCGCCAGAGTCCCGCCGTGAGGCTCAGGAGGAGCAGGAGCGCGAGGGCAAGATAGAAGGGGGTCATGTCCCTGGGTGTTCAAGCTTCGGCATGGATCCGCGACTGGCCCGGGGCCGTGGCCGCGCTTGTGAGCTTGATCTGGAAGATCGCCGCGATCCGGTCCTCCAGTGCCGCCAGGGCTTTCCCAGTCGAGCGCCGCTGGTCCAGAACATGGACCATCAGGCAATTTCGAGAGATCTCGGCGCTCAAGGTTCCCGGCAGGAGATTGTTCACCGCGACCATGAAGGCGCGCGCCCGTCCGGGCGGCAGCCGCAATCGATAGGTCAGCACGACCGGGGCGATCGGCGGGCCGGGTAGAAAGGCGCGCCAGGCGACATCCAGTCCCCCACGCAGCGATTGCCAGAGGAAGAAGGGGACGAAGCGCAGCAAACCAATGAGGGACCAGGGTGTCGGTCGCGATAGCGCCAGGCTGAGCGCGGTCGCCGTGAGAATGATCACCGAACCGAACGCAGGGGCGTCGACGCCGCCATCGGTCAGCACCCCCCAGAGGAGGGCAAAAAGCGTCAGACGCAACGCCAGGCTGCGCAGGGTCGGGAAGGACACGATGCGTCGCGACATACCAGCCTCCCGGGGATGAGGATGTTCGGCGAGGGTATCAGCCGAAGGCGTGCGTCAAGTGACCGTGATTATAATCCCTTGTCCAGATGCGGATCTCCCTCGGTTCCCGAACCGAAACGCCGCCCGGTTGCTGACCCGGACCCTGAAACGGACCGGCAAGCCGGCCTCTTCGCCCTAGCCCATTGTCGACTTGGCGTCGTCGACGAAGCCGGCCAGCACCGGCACCCGCAGGTAGAAGAGGTTCAGCCCCTGGCCCCGGAGGTGGGCGAGAAAGCGGTCCGCCTCCGCCTCCGTCAACACGAAGCCCACCTCCACCGGCAGGTCACCCGCCAGTTCGATGAAATGCTCCTCGTGGAGCCGGCCATGGCGGCCGAAACCGGCCAGGGCGCGGAAGGCGGAGCCGCCGGGAAGACCCAGGCGCTGGGCCTCTTGCAGTAGCCACTCGTAGGCCAGGAGATGGCGGTGGCGACGGTTCTCCGCCACGTAGAACTTGAGATAGCAGCCGTTCATGGGAGCCTAAGCGAAATGGGGATCAGGAGCGGGCCATCAGCAGGTGGGCCAGGCCCATGCCAAGGGCGGTCAGGATCAGGGAGCCCAGAAGATGCGCCACGGCGGCGGTCAGGCCCCACAGGTACTCCCCCCGGCCCAACAGGGTCACCACCTCGGCGGAGAAGGTGGAAAAGGTGGTCAACCCCCCCAGAAAGCCGGTGATGGCGAACAGGCGCAGCTCTGGCGGCAGCCCCGGGTGGCGGTTGAGCCAGGTCAGCAGCAGGCCCACCAGCAGACCCCCGAGCAGATTGGCGACCAGGGTGCCCAGGGGGATAGGGGGAAAGAGCGGGTTGAGGCGCAGGCCGAACACCCAACGCAACAGGGCCCCCAGCCCGGCACCCAGGAAGACGGCGACGGCGGCGAGGAAGGTCATGGTCAGGGATAGGGAGGGGACGGGGCGATTCGCCGGGCGGACGGATCAGGCGGGCGGGGGTCCCCGACCGGGGCGGCCGCTCTTCTCGCGGGCATGGCCGCCAAGGAAAGAGCCACCAAGGCAAGAGCCGCCGCCCGCGGCTGACGGGAGGATCGGTCTGACGACGGGATCACTCCATCTTGACGGTGACGCCACTCGAGCTGAGGTTGAACTGGAGTCCCTGGGAGGTGGACTGGAGGCGCATGATGACGCCATGCTGGTTCTTCAGGACCGTGCCGCCAACGCCACCGGCGAGGGTGATGCCACCCTCCAGTTGCACGTAGGTGCCCGGGAAGTCCGCCAGTTTTTTCAGGTCATAGACCTCGCCCACCGCGGAGACCTTGGA
>SBFV01000164.1 GCA_006227775.1 Gammaproteobacteria bacterium
CCTCGAAATTGCCGACGATGGCGAAGCTGATGCCCAGGGCGCGAGCCGGCAGCCAGTCGAGGAGATGCACCACCAGTTCGATGGGGGCAATGAAGTCCGACTCCACCTCCCAGCGGCCGCGGGCCAGGTGACTGAGGAAATAGAGGACCGCGCCGAAGGGCCCGAGCAGGACGAACCAGAACAGGACCCCGAACACCCGGGTCAGGCTGCTGCGCAGCAGGGTCTCGATGGCGGCGGTGGCCAGGTCGGTTTCGGTCAGGGCCGACGTGGTCCCGGTCCAGCAGCCGGCCAGCTCCTTGCGGGCCCGGTCGAGGTCACCACTCACCAGGGCGCCGGCCAGGGCCCGGCACTTGTCCACCAACTGCCGGTAGCCCATGCAGACGTAGAGCACCGCCACCGACCAGCACCAGCCCAGGATCAGGGCGACGCCATCCAGGAGCAGGCCGATGCCGCCCACCAGCAGGGCCGGCAGCAGGGCCCCCATGATCCAGGCCAGCCAGCCATGGTCGCGGGTACCGGCATTGAAATGTTCCAGGATCCAGTCGGTGTAGCGGACCAGGGGACCGTTCACCGGCGAGGGAAAGGGACGGGGGCTGTAGTACTCAAGGGCCAGGGCCACCAGCACTGCGAAGACCATCACGCGCAAACTCCTCTCATTGCTCCATCTCCACGGTCAGCACGCCCATCTTCAGGACACTGCCGGAGGGTTCGTATATTTCCACGGTCGGCATGCGGATGCCACGCCCCTGGGCCTGCTGATGCTGGTCGAGGGCGTGGTAGATGCGACTGGGTGCCAGCAGGGCGGCCGCCTGGACCCGGGCGACGAGGACGCTGCGGGCCTCGATGCGGTCCTGCTGCAGCGGCGGCTGGACCTGACTGCCAGGCGGGATGAGGAAGCCGACACGGGCCTTGCGCTCGTTGACGTTGACCACATCCGGGTTGGAATAGAGCACGGTGATGGGCAGGCCGGGCTTGATCCCCTGGATCACCAGTTCCTTGCCCGCCTCAGCCTGACGGTCGGGGAGCTTGCTGTAGTCGCCGGTATGTTCGACGTAGGCGTACTCGTAAGGGCCCCGCAGCTCGGTCTGGAGCTCGATCGGACTGAAGCCGCCCCACCAGGCATAGATGACCAGGAGGGGGAGGACAAAGGCCACCAGGAAGGGCACCAAACGCCGCAACATCGATCAAACGTCCCAACATTGTTTTGGCCAAAGATACTACATCTGCGGGCCGGGGCCTGTCCCTATAATCCCCGCAGAACCTGGAAACGAGGGGATTCCCATGCGCGCGTTGTTTTTTGTCCTGAGCTTGTTGCTCTCCACCGCCCTGCTGGCCGCCGACTACCCTCCCGTTTCGGTGAAGGTCGAAGCGGTCCGCCTCGGCGAGCACAGCTGGTACGTGCCTGGCCTGGCCGGTGCCGCCTCCCGGGAGAACGAGGGCTTCATGTCCAATGCCGGCTTCGTAGTCACCCCGGAGGGCGTGGTGGTCTTCGACACCCTAGGCAGCCCCTCCCTGGCGGCCGCGATGGTCGACCAGATCCGCCGCGCCACGCCCCTACCCATCAAGATCGTCATCGTCAGCCACTACCACGCCGACCATTACTACGGCCTGCAGGTGTTCAAGGACCTGGGTGCGGAGATCTGGGCCCACCAGGCCGCCAAGGGGGTGTTCCGCCTGCCCGAGACCCAGGATCGCTTCGAACAGCGCAAGGAGGTGCTGGCCCCCTGGATCTCCGACCAGCACCAGCGCTTCATCGAGCCCGACCGCTGGCTCGCTGGCGACACCGACTTCCGACTCGGTGGCCTGCACTTCCAGTTGCGGCATGTGGGTCCCGCCCACTCCGCCGAGGACATGGCCATGTATGTCACCAAAGACCAGGTCCTCTATGCCGGCGATCTCGTCTTCAAGGGCCGGGTACCCTTCGTCGGCGACGCCGATTCGCGCCTGTGGCTCGCTGCCCTGGACAAGCTGATCGCCCTCAATCCGAAGCTCCTGGTTCCTGGCCATGGCGAGGCATCCGTGGATCCCATGGGCGACCTGACCCTCACCCGCGACTACCTGCGCTACCTGCGCCTGGAGATGGGCAAGGCAGTCGAGGACCTGGTGCCCTTCGACGAGGCCTACTTCAATACCGACTGGTCCAAGTACGAGACCATGCCGGCCTTCATCGAGGCGAACCGGCGCAATGCCTACAACACCTACATCCTGATGGAACGGGAGATGCTGACGAAATGAGCCAGGTAATCCAGATCGAAACCAATCCGGGACAGGAGCGGCTGGCCGGCCTCGGTGTCTTGTCCTGGCCCACCTGGGGCGCAGGCGTGTCCAGCTTCCCCTGGACCTATGGCGACAGCGAGACCTGCTACATCCTGGAAGGCGCGGTCACGGTGACACCCGATGGCAGCCAGCCCGTATCCATCAAGGCCGGCGACCTGGTCACCTTCCCGGCCGGCATGTCCTGCACCTGGGATATCACCGCCCCCATCCGCAAGCACTACCGCTTCGGCTGATGCTGCACCTAGCCGCCCTGCTCTGCCTGATGATCGGTCTGGCGCCCGCCTGGGCCGGCGAGGCCCGCATCGCGGTCGCCTCCAACTTCGCCACGGCGATGCCGTACCTCGCCGAGCGTTTCCGTCAGCAGACCGGCCATGAGCTTATCGTCAGCACCGCCTCCACGGGCAAGCTCTATGCCCAGATCATCCATGGGGCGCCCTTCGACGTCTACCTTGCCGCGGACGACAAATATCCCCGCCGACTGGAACGGGAAGGCCGCGCCGTCCCGGGCAGCGGCTTCACCTATGCCATCGGCCGCCTCGCCCTGTGGAGCCCGCGGACTGGATACGTGGATGCCCAGGGCGAGGTCCTGAAACAAGGCGGCTTCAGAAGGCTGGCCGTCGCCAACCCTCGCCTGGCCCCCTATGGCGAGGCCGCTCGGGAAGCCCTGGTCAAACTCGGGCTCTGGACCGGCCTGCAGCCCAAGATGGTGTTCGGCGAGAACATCGCCCAGACCTACCAGTTCGTCGCCTCCGGCAACGCCGAACTGGGCTTCGTGGCCTATTCCCAGATCAAGTGGGGCACAGGTAGCCACTGGCTGGTGCCCGCGTCCCTGCATAGCCCCCTGCGTCAGGACGCCGTGCTTCTCCGTCGCGGCCAGGACAACCCTGCTGCGAGGGCCTTCCTAGCCTTCCTGCGCAGCCCGGCAGCCACCGCCATCATCGAGTCCCAGGGCTATGGCCGTGGCGACTGATGCGCAGAGCCCGGTGTCCTAGACTGCAAGTATCCTTCCCTACCCCATGAAAGGCGTGCTCATGTTCACGAATCTGCTTTCTGCTCTGCGCAACATTGCTGGCCTGACGCTCCTCAGCCTGGCCCTGACCCAAGCGGCCGTGGCCGGCGAAGCAGCTGAGATCGACGCGGAAGTCAACGATGCCCTCGCCCGCTTCACCAAGGAGGTCAAGGGCTCCGACAGCTTCCTCAAGGCGGCCAAGGGTTTCCTGGTCTTTCCCAAGGTCTACAAGGCCGGCTT
>SBFV01000051.1 GCA_006227775.1 Gammaproteobacteria bacterium
GCCTCGGGCTGGCGGGCTGGAGCCCTCGCCTGACCCTGGAGGGGCTGGTCCTCGGGGGTAGTGACGACGCTGCCCCACCCTTGCGGTTACCCCGGCTGCACCTGGAGCTGGATCCGCGGGCCAGCCTTGCTGCCCGAGGGCCACGGATCAGAACGGCGGTTCTGGAATCACCCCGGCTGCGCCTGGAACGTCGGGAGGACGGTCAACTGGTCCTCGCGGGGCTTCCGCTTGGGCGCCAATGGGGGACGCATCCCAACCTGGGCGCAATTCTTGAACGGGGCCGACTGCGGGTCCTGGATGGCGAGGTCGAATGGCTGGACCGTCAGTCCGGCGCTCCACCCCTGCTCCTCACCGCCGTCCGACTGGACCTGGACAGTCGGGGGGAGGGGCGTCATCTGGCACTGGAAGCCAAACTGGCCAAGGAGGGCGGGGAGTCCGCCGTCGCCGGGGCGGCGGGGGGGGGCGCGGCGACCGGGGGCGAGGGTTTTTGGTTGACCGCGGATCTGGATGGCGGGAGCGGCGGTCCGTCGGACTGGTCCGGCCCCGTCACCTTCGGCCTGATAACCCAGGACCTGGGCTGGCTGAGCGCGAGCCGGTTGTTACCCGGTTTTCAAGTCAGCGGGACGGGTCTCGATCTGCGGGGGACGCTGGAGGTCCAGGATGCCCGGCCCCGGGAGATCCGGGCCCGGCTGAAGGTTGAGGAGCTGTCGCTCTTGGGGCGGGTGCCTTCCCAAGGCCCCCTGGATCTCAGGGTGGAGCGTCTCGATCTGGGGGTGACGGCCGATGCCGGGGCGGGGCGGCTGGACGTGATCGGCGAGGATCTGACCCTGATGTTCCCGGGGGTATTCGGCGACCGGCCGGCGATCCGGGCGGAGCGGTTGGCGGGGCCCCTCGACTGGGCCATTGCACCGGCCGCGGGCCTGAGCCTGAACAGCGGCGACCTGACCGCCCATAACCCCGATCTCGGTCTACGCCTGGATTTCACGCTCCAGGTGCCGTGGAAGGCAGGGAAGCCCGCCGGCGGGGCGACGCCGGCCGATTTCGCCTTCCCGGAGGCATCCCTTAGATTGGATGGCGAGATCCTGAATGCCTCCGCCGTCCATATCCGCGACTATCTGCCCGTTCCCAAACTCAAGCCCCGCGCCCGGGCCTGGCTGGATCGTGCCTTCCCGGCCGGTCGGGTTCCCCTGGGGGTGGTCCTCTTCCAGGGGCGGTTGGCGGATTTTCCCTTCCGGGAGGAGCAGGGTCATTTCCATGTCCTGTTGCGGGTCGAGGACATGGCCCTGGACTTCGATCCCGCCTGGCCACGCCTGGAGGGCTTGGAGGGTATCGTCCATTTCCACAATCAGCGCCTCGCCATCGCGACCAGCGGCGGCCGTATCCGGGGCTTTCCCCTGATCGCGGCTCAGGCGGTCATCCCGGATCTCGCCGCACCTCGATTCCTGGGCATCCAGGGCAGTGCCCAGGGTCCCTTCGACCAGGCCCTCGCCTTTCTGGGGGCCACGCCCCTGAGCGATCACCTGGGTGCCCTGCCGAACCTCTTCAGGGCGGAGGGGGTGGCCCGTGTCGATCTGGACATGGACCTCCCCCTGGATCGGCAGGATCATCCCCAGGATCGGCTCCGCCTGGCTGGTGCCCTGTCCTGGCCGGATGCGCCGGGGCCTACCCTGGCCAGTCCCGGCGCATCGATGGTGGGGAAGCCGAGCGCCGAAGGGGCCAGGCTGAGCCTTGCCGGGATGGACCTGACCCTGGACGATCTCCAGGGGGCCCTAAGTTTCAGCGCCTCGGGGGTGACCCCCTCCCGGGTCTGGGCCCGTTTTTTGGGCAAGCCCTTGACCCTGGACCTGGAGCGCGCGCGGGAACCCGGGTCTCCGGGGGGGCTGACCGCCTTGCGGCTGGCGGGGACCTCTGGCGTCAAGGACCTGGCGGCGCGGCTGCCGGCCGGTCTCTGGCGTTACCTGGAGGGTGAAACGCCCTGGGAGCTGGAGATCCGGCTGCCGGACCCCCCGCCACGAGCGGAGGCCCGTACCTTGACGGCGGACTTCCTCCTGCAATCCAGTCTGCGGGGACTGGCCGTCAAGCTGCCCAGTCCGGTGGGCAAGGCGCGCGATGAGGCGCGTCCCTTGCGTCTGGAGTGGCGGCTGGAGCCGGGTCAGGATCTGCCGCTTATGGGGCGTTACGGCGATCTGGCCCTCAATCTGCGGTTGGATCGGGATGACGTCCGCGGCTGGAGGCTCGGGCGGGGCGCCCTGGCCTGGGGGCAGACCGAGGTGGCCTTGCCACCCCCGGGGTTGCTGCGGATCAGCGGCCGTCTGCCTCACCTCGATGCGATGACCTGGCGGGACTGGGCGGCCAAGCTGCCGGGGGAGGCGGCAACCACGCCTCCCCGCCTGTCCCTGGACGAGGTGCGTATCGACCGGCTTCAGCTTGGCCCCCTGGGCTTGCGGGAGACCACCCTGGACCTGGAACAGGGCACCAAGGCCTGGGAGCTCAGGGTCGAGTCCCGGGAGTTGGCTGGCCATTTCAGTATCCCCCACCAGACGCGGACCCAACCTCTCCAGGCGGATATCGCGCGGCTCGATCTGCTGCCCCTGATCGAGGCAGAGACTGGCCCGGCCGCTGACCAGCCGGGGCCAAGGTCAGTGCCCAAAAGCGGGAAGGGCGCCGATCCCCTGGGGACCGATCCTCGCCGAGCCCCGTCGCTGGAGGTGACCGTCAACCGATTGCTCTGGGGGGAGACCGACCTGGGGCGGTTCAGCCTGAGCGCCGAGGCCGACGAACCGGGACTGGCCATCACCGGGTTCAGGCTCGCCAAACCGGGGCGGATCGATCTCCAGGGGAGCGGGGCCTGGCGGACCGGAGAGGGGATGGAGCTGGGCGAATCCCTGACGACGCTGGATCTGGCGGCGACCTCGGGCGATCTGGGCGATCTCTTGCAGCACCTGGGCTTTGCCAGCCCCCTGGCGGATGCCCCCGCCACCGCCACCGCCAACCTCTCCTGGCCCGGGAGTCCTGGGGATTTCAGCCCCGCCACCCTGGCCGGGGAGGTCAGCCTGGAAATCGGTAAGGGCAGCCTGCTGGAGGTCGATCCGGGCGTTGGGCGGGTGCTGGGGGTGCTCAACCTGGGGGCGCTGGGGCGCCGCCTCGCCCTGGATTTCACCGACCTTTACGATCGCGGCTTCGTATTCCAGAGCATCAAGGGCAAGCTGGATCTCGCGGGAGGCCGGGTCGAGCTGGTCGAGCCTCTGGTGATCGAGGGTACCTCGGCGGAAGTGCGCATCGAGGGCCGCGCCAATCTCCTCGACAAGTCCCTGGACCAGGTCGCCACCGTCACCCCCAGCCTGGGCGGGGGTGTCGCCCTGGCCAGCGCCATCGCCGCCGGTCCCTTGGTGGGGGCGGCGGTCTTCATCGCGGACAAGGCCAGCGGCGGTGCCCTGGACGCCCTCGGTCGCCATGCCTATGACATCCGAGGACCCTGGGCCAATCCCGAGATTGTGCCCCGCGACCGGCTGGCGGGAGGCGCCACGGGGGAGAATTCCGCCGGTGCGGACCTGTCCGCGAGTAGCCGGGATGCCGTTGATGAGGGGGGTGATGAGGCGGGCGGGGTGCCATCCAGTCCCGCCCCTCCCGGCCCCCCGTCCGCGGGGAATGCCTTTCTCGATCAGCCCTGAGCTGAACCCGGGTCTTGCTCTTCCGCCCCTGGCAACTCCGGCTGGGAAATCCGCCAACCGGCGACCGCTCGCGGCGGCAACGGGGTAGTGGGGCGGCGGGGCGGCGGGCTAGCGGGGCGGCGGGGTAGCGGGGTAGCGGGGTAGCGGGGTAGCGGGGGAGCTTTGGGTTCAGGGAGGGCGGTGTTATCTTTCCCTGGTCAGCTCAGGCTAGGGGAGGCAGCCCCGGCGTGGCGCGAAAACCTGTCCGCCGGGTGCCTCCTCCCCGCCTCGCCTCGCGCTGGGTTCGGTCGCTGCGCCAGGCCCCTTTCCGCCTGACCCGTGCCAGGACCGCCACCCCCGAACGATGGAGACTTACCCACTGTCATGCCGAAAAAACCCCGTCTCGCCGCCATCCAGATGGCCAGCAGCCCCAACGTCAGCGCCAACCTGCTGGAGGCACGGCGCCTGATCCGGGAGGCCGTTGACGAGTCCGGTGCCAACCTGGTGGTGCTGCCGGAAAATTTCGCCTTCATGGGGGACAAGGATCGCGATCTGCTGGATCTGCGCGAACAGGAAGGCCGGGGTCCCCTCCAGGATTTCCTCGCCGAGATGGCGTCCCGTCACCGCATCTGGCTGGTGGGCGGTACGGTACCCCTGGCCGCCGCCAACCCTGATCAGGTCCGGGCCGCCTGCCTGGTCTTCAACGACCGCGGGGAGCGGGTGGCCCGCTACGACAAGATCCACCTCTTCGATGTCAAATTGCTCGAGACGGGGGAGCGTTACGAGGAATCCGCCACCATCGAGCCTGGCAATGCCACGGTGGTGCTGGACACCCCCTTCGGCCGGTTGGGGCTGTCGGTCTGTTACGATCTCCGCTTTCCCGAGCTTTACCGGGAGATGCTGGACGTCGGCGTGGAGATCGTGGCCCTGCCGGCCTGCTTCACCGCCATCACCGGCAAGGCCCATTGGGAGGTGCTGGTCCGCGCCCGAGCCATCGAGAATCTTTGCTACCTGGTCGCGGCGGCCCAGGGCGGCTATCACCGCAATGGCCGCAAGACCCATGGCCACAGCATGGTGGTGGACCCCTGGGGGACCATCCTCGCCCAGATCCCCCGGGGCGCCGGTCATGTCTGGAGCCCCCTGGACCGGGAATACCTGGCCTCCGTGCGCCACAACTTCCCCGTCCTCGAACACCGCCGCCTGACTTGCCGCGTCTGAGGTTGAATTTCGCCTTCCCTCCCTCACAGTCTGAGTCCTTAACCCGCTTTGACGTTATCCCTGACGGCCGCCGCGGCGGCCGTCCTGCCCAGGTTCCGCACCCAAGACCATGACCGATCCCATCGCCATCGCCCGAGACCAGATCCTGAGCCCGGCGGGACTCGATACCGGCCACCTCGAGCGCCTCCTCGGCCAGCTCAAGACCAGCGCCATCGACGCCGCGGACATCTTTTTCCAGTACAGCCGGCTGCAATCCTGGGTGCTGGAGGACGGCATCATCAAGGAGGGCAACTTCAATATCGAGCGGGGGGCCGGCCTGCGCGCCCTGAGCGGGGAGAAGACCGGCTTTGCCTATGCCGACGAGGTCCAGTTCGACACCCTGCTCCAGGCCGCCCAGGCGGCGCGGGCGATCGCCCGGGGTGGCAGCGAGACCCGAGTGCGGATCGACGGCATCGGTGCCGGTCGCAAGCTCTATGCTCCCCTCGACCCGCTGGACAGCCTTTCGGACGAGGACAAGGTTGCCCTGCTGCACCGGGTCGATGCCGAGGCCCGGCGGCAGGACCCGCGGGTGCGGCAGGTCATCGCCAGTCTGGTGGCGGTGCGCGACCTGGTGCTTATCGCCAGTGATGACGGCCGCCTCAGCGCCGACGTCCGGCCTCTGGTCCGGCTCAACGTCAGCGTCATCGTCGAGGACGGCGACCGTCGCGAGCAGGGCGCCAGTGGCGGGGGCGCCCGCGCCGACCTCGGTTATTTCCTGGCCGAGGACCGCGCCCTGGGCTTCGCCCGCCAGGCCGTCCATCAGGCCCTGATCAACCTGGAGGCCATCGCCGCCCCCGCCGGCACCATGACCGTGGTCCTGGGTCCCGGCTGGCCCGGCGTCCTGCTCCACGAGGCGGTGGGTCATGGTCTGGAAGGCGACTTCAACCGCAAGGGCACCTCGGCCTTTGCCGGTCGCATTGGCGAGCGGGTAGCCGCCCCCGGGGTCACCGTGGTCGACGACGGCACCCTGGCCGGTAGGCGAGGTTCCCTCAACCTGGACGACGAGGGCACTCCCACCCAGAACACGGTCCTTATCGAGGACGGCATCCTGCGCGGCTATCTCCAGGACCGGCTCAACGCCCGCCTCATGGGGGTGGCCAGCACCGGCAACGGCCGCCGCGAGTCCTATGCCCACCTGCCCATGCCACGCATGACCAACACCTACATGCTGGCCGGGGAGCGGGACCCGGCGGAGATCATCGCCTCCGTGGACAAGGGCCTCTATGCCGTCAACTTCGGTGGCGGCCAGGTCGATATCACCTCGGGCAAGTTCGTCTTTTCCGCCAGCGAGGCCTACCTGATCGAAAAGGGCCGCATCGGCCCGGCGGTCAAGGGGGCCACCCTCATCGGCAATGGCCCGGATGTCCTGACCCGGGTCAGCATGATCGGTAACGACCTGGCCCTGGATCAGGGGGTCGGGACCTGCGGCAAGGAGGGCCAGTCCGTGCCGGTCGGCGTCGGCCAGCCGACCCTGCGCGTGGACGGACTGACCGTGGGCGGCACCCAGGGCTAGACCCTCGGCCCTGGTCAGCCCGCTGGCCGATCTGGCGACTTACCCCCCAGCCCAGACCGATCCGTGTCGCCGGGCGTTACAGGGCTGGCATTGACGGCGAGCTTAGGCTATGTTCCATGTTCCCTAACAACGAGAGACGAGGAAGAATCCAAATGATAAAGACCCTGATCGCCCTGACCGCGGGTGCCCTGTTCTCGACCGGCGTGCTGGCGGCCGACCTGGCCACCCCGGACGAGGCCAAGGCGATGTCGCAGAAGGCCCAGGCGGCCGTCAATGAGATGGGCAAGGACAAGGCCTTCGCCGCCTTCTCCGCCGCCGATGGTGGTTACAAGGTCAAGGACCTCTATGTCTTCTGCATGGACATGGATGGCGTCATGCTGTCCCATGCGGTCAAGCCGGAGTTGGTCGGCAAGAACCTGCTCACCTTCAACAAGTACGGTGATGAACTGTTCAAGAACATGATCGCCACGGCCAAGGCCTCCGGCGAGGGTTGGGTGGACTACAAGTGGCCCTACCCCGGCACCGAGGAGATCAAGGAGAAGACCAGCTACATCATGACCAACAAGGAAGGCTTCTTCTGCGGCGTCGGCGCCTACAAGTAGTTCCCGACCCCACCGGCCCGGCAGCGAAGGGGATGCGCTGCCTGCGGGCCGGGGCGGGTGTTTGGCCAATACCTCACCCCGCGATTCCGGGAAACAATCCCTTCAAACCCCGCCACCTTCCGCCGCCTGATGCAGCCCTTTCTCAGGCCGAATCCCGCCGCGTTCCGATGTTCGGTCCGGGTGATAATCACAGCAAGGCCTCTCATTTTCAGGGGGTGGCGCAGCCCCTCACGACAGTGCGGGTGCAGGACGCCAGCGGAGTCTTTCATCCTCTCCTCGCAGGTCGACCGGGCTCATTCTCCCACCGGCAGGGGATGAGCGGGCGCGCCTTCTCCTTTCATTTATCTGGAACTGGGTTATGACCACGATCACCACCAACGACACCGCCGCGCGTCTTGACCGACTGGAGCTTATCGTCCGGGATCTGTTGGCGGAGGCCGAGCGCCAGGGCGCCACGGCGGCCGAGGCGGCCGCCAGTTCCGAGGCGGGCTTGGAGATCAGCGTCCGCCTGGGTGAGGTGGAGACGGTCGAGCACACCCGGGACAATGGTCTGGGGATCACGGTCTACTTCGGTCGGCGCAAGGGGTCCGCCAGTACCTCGGATCTGAGCCCCGAGGCGGTACGCGATGCCGTCAGGGCCGCCTGCGCCATCGCCAGCCGCACCCAGGAGGACCCCTATGCCGGTCTGGCGGACGCGGAACTCATGGCCCGCGACCTGCCGGACCTGGACCTCCACCACCCCTGGGACCTGGAGCCGGACCTGGCCATCGAGCTGGCCATTGCCTGCGAGGACGCCGCCCGTGGTTTCGACCCGCGCATCGTCAATTCGGAGGGGGCCAGTATCTCGACCCAAACCAGCCTCCACGTCTACGGCAACAGTCACGGCTTCGTCGCCGGCTACCCCAGCACCCGCCATGGCCTGAGCTGCGCGGTGGTGGCCCAGGAAGGCGAAAGCATGCAGCGCGACTACTGGTGGACCACGGCCCGCGCCGCTACGGAATTGGAGACGCCCGCGGCCGTGGGCCGTCGGACCGGCGAGCGCACGGTGGCGCGCCTCGGCGCCCGCCAGCTTCCCACCCAAAAGGCACCCGTGCTGTTCAGCCCCCTGACCGCCGCCGGCCTGCTGCGGTCCCTCACCGGCGCCATCAGCGGTTCCAGCCTCTATCGCCGTTCGAGCTTTCTCCTCGATCGCCTGGAGACCCCGATCTTTCCCGACTTCGTGCGTATCCACGAGGTGCCCCACCTGCCCCGGGGCCTGGGCAGCGCCCCCTTCGACGGTGATGGCGTCGCGACGCAGGCCAAGGACCTGGTCAGCCAGGGCATCCTGCGCACCTACCTGCTCGACGCCTATTCCGCCCGGCGGCTGGGGCTCAGGACCACCGGCAACGCCGGCGGGGTCCACAACCTGCGCATCGAGCCGTGTTCCGTCGAGACCGGTCCCCTGGACCGGGCGGGCATGCTCCAGGCCCTGGGTACCGGCCTGCTGGTCACCGAGCTCCTGGGCCATGGCACCAACCCCGTCACGGGCGACTACTCCCGGGGCGCCGCCGGTTTCTGGGTGGAGAAGGGCGAGATCGCCTATCCCGTCGAGGAGATCACCATCGCCGGCAACCTCAAGGACATGTTCCTGGGTCTGATCGCCGTCGGGGATGATTGCGATTTCCCCGGCAGCACCCGCACCGGTTCCTGGTTGATCCGCGAAATGACCATCGCCGGGGATTGACCAGCCCTCTATACCCAGCACACATCAGGGTTCGTTTTTCCCGACCCTCCCTGGTTCGCCCGACGAGAAACCGAACTGAGGGGGATACCTCATCACCGGGGTTGTGGTGAGCCGCCGCCTGAGCAATCGCCTGCACATCGAACCCAGACCGGGAAGCCGCCACCTGTAACGCCCATGGAATATTTGCACGCCATCGCCAATCGCTTTCGCGCCACCGCCCCCAGCGCGGACTACTGGTCCCTGCGCCTGGTCAGCGAGGAGACCGACCACCTGGCGGTCCGCCAGGGGGTGACCGAACCCAGCGCCCTCGGGTCCAGCCTGGGTGCCATGCTGACCCTGGTCCAGGGGGGTGGCATCGGCTATGGCGCTACCTCGGATCTCAGCCCCACCGGTCTGGCGGCCGCCTGGGCGCGGGCGGCGCGCTGGGCGGAACGGCATGCCCAACTTGGGCTCTTCGGCGCTGATCGCTATCCCCGTTCCAGCCTGCGGGCGGACTATGCCAGCCCGGTGGCGGAGCCCTGGGAGAGCCTGAGCCTGGTGGACAAACTCGACCTGCTGCATGAGGCCTGCGTGGCCCTGGAGATCGACCCGCGCATCGTCGACAACTCCGCCTGGCTGGGCCGGCGCCTGGTCCGGCAACTGCTGGTCACCAGCGACGGGGGAGAGGTGCGCCATCGGAGCGATCAGGTCTCCTCCGGGCTGATGGCGGTGGCCAATGCCGGCAGCCAGACCCAGACCCGGACCGGCGGTGGTGCCGACTGGGGCGGTCAGGGTGGCCTGGAACGTCTGGCCCGGGTCGGTTTTCGCGAAGACGCCCGGCGGCTCGCCGAGGAGGCACTCGCCCTGCTGGCCGCGCCTGAGTGTCCGGCGGGGACCCGCGACCTGATCCTGCTGCCCAGCCAGATGGTCCTGCAGATCC
>SBFV01000133.1 GCA_006227775.1 Gammaproteobacteria bacterium
CCCGGCCATGCTGCTCCAGGCCCGCCGGCAGTGTCCCCCTGCCTCCTTCCTGCAGCGGGTGTTCCGTGGCCTGAAACCTGCCGCCTCCAGCCTGGTCTGCGGCGACCTGGAGCACCTGCCCCTTGCCCGCGACAGTGTCGACATGGTCTGGTCCAACGTCAGCCTGCAATGGGTGGCGAGCCTGGAGACCGCCTTCCGGGAGGCGCACCGGGTCCTGCGTCCGGGCGGCCTGTTCGCCTTCACCACCTTCGGCCCGGATACCCTGAAGGAGCTGCGCGCCGCCTTCGCCGGTATCGACGGCCATGGTCACGTGAATCGCTTCACCGACATGCACGACATCGGCGACCTCCTGGTCTACGCCGGCTTTGCCAACCCGGTGATGGAGATGGAGCGCATCACGCTGACCTATCGGGAACTCAAGGACCTGCTCCGGGAGATCAAGGCCATCGGCGCCCATACCGTCCTGGAGGGGCAGCGGCAGGGTCTCATGGGGCGGGCTGCCTGGCGCCGGTTCGAGGCCAACTACGAGGGCTTGCGCCAGGACGGGCGGCTGCCGGCCACCTACGAGGTGATCTACGGCCACGCCTGGGCCGGCCGCAAGGACCGTCTCGAGGACGGCCGCCAGATCATCGAGTTCAAGATCGAACAGCGCAAACGGACCCTGACATGAAGAACCGGCCCGGCCTTTTCGTCACCGGCACCGACACCGGCGTCGGCAAGACCCTGGTCAGCGCCGCCTTGCTGCATGCCCTGGCAGCCCTTGGCGAGCGCGTGGCGGGCATGAAGCCGGTGGCCGCGGGTGCCGACCTGGTGGACGGCGCCTGGGTCAACGAGGACGTGCTGGCCCTGCGGGAGGCCTCTCCCGTGCCGGCGCCGCCAGACCTGGTGAATCCCTACCTGTTCCGGGAGGCCATCGCCCCCCACATCGCCGCCGAGCGCAAGGGGGTGCGCATCGAGCTGCTCCGGATCGTCGCCGCCTACGAGGCCCTTGCCGGGGAGGGCGTCCCGGTCCTGGTGGAAGGGGCAGGGGGCTTTCTGGTCCCCCTCGGCCCAGAGAAGGACATGGCCGACCTGGCCACCGCCCTGGGCCTGCCCATCCTTCTCGTGGTGGGCATGCGGCTGGGCTGTCTCAATCATGCCCTGCTCACCGCCGAGGCCATCGAGCGGCGCGGCTTGCAGCTGGCCGGCTGGGTCGCCAACCGCATTGACCCCGAGATGGCGGTCTACGATGAGAATCTCGCCAGCCTGGCCGGCCGCCTGCGAGCCCCCCTGATCGCCGAGCTGCCCTGGATGCCCCGGCCCGATGCCCGCCAGGCGAGCCGCTATTTCCCGCCCCAGGGGCTGAACAGGTGGTGGTCGGCCTTGCTCGGCGTGCAATCGGCGGACTAAACCGCTATGCAAACTTGACGACCTCGCTATAATTCGGACAAAAAACTCTTTAGGAGTTGCAAATGGTTTTGTCCCGAACCAGTCAATACGCTGTACAAGCACTCATCTACATAGCGACTCAGCCGGCAGGAGAACCGGTGCTGAATCGCGATATCGCCGAGCGTCTCAACGTGCCCGCGGCCTACCTCGCCAAGATCCTGCAGAGCCTTTGCAAGCAGGGGCTGCTGGATTCCTTCCGGGGCCGCCTGGGCGGATTCTGCCTGCGCGACGGCATGCAGAAGACCAGCCTGATGCAGGTCCTGCTCCTCACCGAGGGTCCCGACTTCACCAAGAGTTGCATCCTGGGTCTGAAGGAGTGTTCCGACCATTCCGCCTGCCCCATGCACTTCAAGTGGGTGCCGGTGAAGAAGAAGATCATCGCCATGCTGCAGGAGATGAACCTGGAGGAACTGGCCAAGGCCGTGCGTACCGGCAAGTACCGGCTGGCCGACCTGCCCGCGGCGGCGCTGCCCGCCTGACCCGTCGGTGATGCGCGGCTGGCTGGCCCTCGGGCTGTTCCTGCTTCTCCAGATCGCGGCCTGCAGTCCCGCCCCAAAGGCCGACTTCAAGGGCACCGACATCACCGGTGCCGATTTCGGCCGCAGCCTCAACCTCACCGATCACAACGGCGTGCACCGCAGCCTGGAAGATTTTCGTGGCAAGGTGGTCGTCCTCTTCTTCGGCTATACCCATTGCCCCGATGTCTGCCCCACCACCCTGAGCGACGTGGCCATGGCCCTGCGCCAGTTGCCCCCCGAACAGGCGGCCCGGGTCCAGGTCCTCTTCGTCAGCGTCGACCCGGAGCGCGACACCGCGGAGATGCTGAGTCAATACGTACCCTATTTCCACCCGGATTTTCTTGGGCTGCTGGGTAGTCAGGATGAGGTGGCGGCGGCGGCGAAGGAGTTCCGCATCGTCTATCGCAAGCATGTGGAGGAGGGGGCGACGGGCTATCTGGTGGACCATACCGCCGGTAGCTACATGCTCGATGCGGAGGGGAATCTGCGCCTGTTCCTGCCCTTTGCCCAGCCGGCCCCGGACATCGCCCATGACCTGGGGTTGCTCCTGGCCGAGGGCTGACCTGCCTTGCGGCAGTAGGGGCATTCAGACTATACTCCCGCGTCTTTTTTTGTTGGCCGGCCAGCCGGCACGTTGCTCACGACGTGGTCCGGCGTGGGCGTGGTAGCAGGCAACCCAGGAGGAGTCATGGCAAGCACCCCGAGTAGTACTGCCTTAGCAGAGCAGTACAACTACGACATCATCAAGAAATTCTCCATCATGGCCATCGTCTGGGCCGTGGTGGGCATGTTCGTCGGCGTCTACATCGCCTCCGAACTGGCCTGGCCGTTCCTGAACTTCGACAGCCCCTACATCTCCTTTGGCCGCTTCCGCCCGGTGCATACCGGTGCCGTGATCTTCGGCTTCGGCGGCTCCGCCCTCTTCGCCACCTCCTACTATGTGGTGCAGCGCACCTGCCAGACCCGCCTGTTTGCGCCCGGCCTCGCCACCTTCACCTTCTGGGGTTGGCAGGCAGTGATCGTTCTGGCCGCCCTGTCCTACGTCATGGGCTACAGCCAGGGCAAGGAATACGCCGAGATGGAATGGCCCATCGATCTGCTGATCCTCTTCGTGTGGGTCGCCTACATGGCCGTGTTCATCGGTACCCTGATGAAGCGCAAGCAGCCCCATATCTACGTGGCCAACTGGTTCTACCTCTCCTTCATCCTGGCCACCGCCCTGCTGCACACCTTCAACAACATCGCCATCCCGGTCGGCCTGTTCACCCTCAAGTCCTACAGCATCTTCTCCGGCACCCAGGACGCCATGGTGCAGTGGTGGTACGGCCACAACGCGGTGGGCTTCTTCCTGACCGCCGCCTTCCTCGGCATGATGTACTACTTCGTGCCCAAGCACGCCGGCCGCCCGGTGTACTCCTACCGTCTGTCCATCGTGCACTTCTGGGCCCTGTCCTTCATGTACATGTGGGTGGGTACCCACCACCTGCACTGGACCGCCCTGCCTGACTGGGCGTCCACCCTCGGCGCCACCTTCTCCATCATGCTGCTGCT
>SBFV01000194.1 GCA_006227775.1 Gammaproteobacteria bacterium
CATGGCCTCTAGCATCGTCAAGTACCCACCGAGTTAACCGCACGGCAAATCCATTCGAGCTGCCTGTCGGGCTTCCCCGTCGAAACGGCCGTTCTGAAGTCAGTTGAGGGCTATTTATTGCAACAAAGAGACGATTTTCATCGATACAGGCTGTTTTTCTTGCCTTTTCGATTACCGCGGACGCAATACGGCCATTCGCTGTTGATTCCACGCCAGACACACCAAGCTCCTGGACAGCCTTGAAGGCGGCCCTTGCCTTCGCGGGGGCGGCCGGCTTCAGAATCCGACCAGATCCTCAACCGGAAGGGGGAGGCTGGTGGCGCCAGTGATACGCTTCAGCGTCTCGCCAACCACCTCAACATTGTTATCGAAGCCACCATGGGTCGCCGGCTCTGTCTTCTTGCCGCTGCCCTGACCACTGTCCTGGCGGGTGACGATGTGCGTCTCAGGGTGAATCTTCAGCCTGCCTTCCCGAATGATCTGGCTTGTCTCCACGGCATCGCGCCAGTTAGCCAGAAACTGGGTGGTGGTTGAGGAACCGTCCCAACCGTCATAACCCGGATCGAAGACGTTGGCCAAGCCCAGAATGGGGGTACGCCGATCCGCCTCCAGGGCATTGCAAACCAGGTAAAGCAGGGACTTGCGATAGACATAGCCAACGTTGTCGTCCCGTTCCTGTTTGTCCGCCAGGATATCGATATAGAGCTTGCGCATGACCTCGGTTTGCGGGGCATAGTAGCGGTTGGCGAAGGCGACCGAGCAGGCGGGGGCATAAAGGTGCAGGGACTGGATGCTGCCGGTCAGGTCTTTCTGGGCGAGGTTACCCAGCAGTCGGCCCAGCATGATGGAGCCCGCGGAATGGCCGATCAGGTGCAGTTCGAAGCGCTCGTTCCAGCTTTGTCGCAGAGAGCGGAGGGCATCGGTGAGCAGGTCGCAGCCCCGGCCACTATCGGCGGCAAGCTCCGCGTTCTCCTTCATCTCGGACCAAAGGGGGCGGGCGAAGGGCCTGGCGATGGTGGTTTCCAGGAGCGGATCAGACAGGGTGTCGGAAATCAAACCGCCCACGCCCATGGCTTTCCTGGCGCCATCCACCCCGATCCGTTCCTTGATGATGTTGACCAGAGATTCCAGGATACCGGTCTTCCAGACCAGAAACAGCGGATAACAACCATTGCCCAGGAAGTAGCGACCCATGGCGCGCACGCGCTGGATCGCATCCGCTTCGCGGTTAAGACCGCCATGGACATAGACCACCAGGCGCTTTTTCTCCTCCTGATTCTGCCGGAACCAGGTATCCGGCAAAACGCAGGCCTGATTCATCAGGTTGCGATTGAAGGCATCCAGGTTGTCGAAACGCTCAACCCGACCATTGTTGCCCAGCAGGATGCTGTGCCGATAGGCCCGGTCCTCGTCCCACCAAGTGCTTGCTGCGCCGGTGGTGGTGACGGGGCGGGCAGCGGGACCCACGGCCAGGCGGCCCGAGACGACGCCGGGAACGCCCATGGCCGCCACCCAGGCATCCATGGCATGCGCCAACCAATCCGCATAGCTGATGATGCCAAATCCCCCCGCTCCCCAGTCCGTGCCCCAGGAGTTCTGGATGATGAATCCGTCCCGATTGAATCCCACCAGGGCATAGGCATGGCCACCCTCGCGCGAAGGTCTGCCGTCGTAGTCGATCACCGGCAGATCTTTATGGGAGTTGGGCGCTGGGAATCGGGTGGAAAGCCTCTCCCAACCCGGATGAGTGTAGGATGAAACGTAGATGGCGCCGACCTCCAGAATGGCCGCTTGCAGGTCGGTGATGGCCTGGGTATCGATGCGGTAATAAACCCCCAGGGTATGCTCCCTGGCCTCCAGTTCCCATCCCAGCTTCGGGTGGGTATTCAGGCCCGGCAGGTAGGGCCAGGTGGCAGCCAGACAGACCCCGTTGTGATACCAGCCCTTGAGGGCACCCCGGCAACTGGAACCCTCATAGTTCTCCCCTTCGTATTCATCGTAACGGCGGGCAAAGTGATACAGCATGCGGGGGCTAACCGGCATCAACTTGGCTGGCATGGCCGCGGCGCGCCACCGCAGGTAATTGATGACGCATGCCAGGCCAAAACCGGTACAGGCACCTTCCTGGCCTTGATTCAGGATGAGGCCGGAGTGGGTATAGGCGCCCATGTAGTGCGCGATGTCGGCATTCGCCGGGTAGATCTCCGGCAGGGAGCGCGGTCGTGGCAGATAGGGGCGGTCGCGCAGGTCAGCGGGATCGGGGGTGACATTCAACCTGGCGCGAGAGGGTCCCGGGGGCCCCGCTGCCTTGGCCACCAGACCGACAGGGACGCTGGGGACCTTAGCCCAGGCCGCCATGGCCTTGGTGTAAGTATCGGCAAAGCGTTCAAGGCCGTGACTGCCGCCATTGACCACTTTGCGGGCGGCCTTGAGGTCCTGCCTGTCCAGGGCCTGAGTCAATCGGTTCCGGTTGGCATCGAGAAAAGCCGCCAGCAGGCAGGCGGCCACCTCGGGCGCTCTGGCGTAATCGGGATTGTCCACCAGCTTGATAGCCAGGATTTCGCCAAACTTTGCGTAGTTGGCGCGGCCCGTGAGCTGCACATAGCCACGGCCACGATAACGGTAGCCATCCCCGGGGGCCTTGTTGCCCAGTTTCCTGTCATAGGCGCTGAAGGGGGCATGTCCGGGCAAAGTATTGAATTGTGAAGGCAGTTCGGCAATTGGTACAAAGCCTTCCGTCTCGGCGCGGATGGTACCCAAGGCAGTGGCGACCATCCTGTGCTCGGTCAGGCCAAAGGCTGCCAGGGCCGCGATGACATAAGGCAGATTTTTCTCGATGTTGGAGGTCTTGGTATACGGAAATAAGCGTTTCACCAGAGGGATATCAACCGCCACCGCTAATTGCGGGGCCGGCCTCAGCCCCAGGATGGAGCAGGTGCGCGGCCCCGCGATACCGTCCGCCACCAGGCCCACCCGCGACTGCCACGCCAGCAGCGCGGCCTCAGTGCCGGCGTCAAAGACATCATCGTCCGTCAGCGGGTAACTGGCAGCCTCGGTGCCCAATTCCCTGGCAAGGGCCTTTTTGAGTTTGGCGATCTCGGTGCCGGTGTTGTTGCGCATGAGGAGCAGACTTCTAGCTGTTGCGCTTTCCATTGGATGGCTCCTCTTCGGGTTGAGTGACGAGGTTGCTGGTTTGTTACTGAGATCCCTTTATCAGGTTGAATGGCGATATCATCCGACTCAGCTTGATAAGCTTAAGTGATAGCAGATCATGAGCTTTGGTCAAGACGAAGAGTTTGCGCAGCACGGTACATCCGTTCTAGCCCTTAGCTGCTTAGCAGTGGCGAGGCGCGGCGTTTGCGGTCATGCCGAGAAAGGCGAAGACGCGGCGGACTGTGCGGGCGAGTTTTTTGACGGTGGCCGCAAGCACGCCCGCCTGCCTGGGCGCCTCGGCCAGGTGGCTGGAGCCGGCGCGCGTGCTCGCTAGCCGCG
>SBFV01000365.1 GCA_006227775.1 Gammaproteobacteria bacterium
TGGCTACGTAGCCGATCCGCTCGCCCTGCGCATCGAATACGGCGCTGATCAGGGTGATGTCGGGCAGGTGCGAACCGCCGAAAGCGGGGTGGTTGGTGATGGCCACATCGCCCGGACCCAGCGGGAGTACGCTGGCTACGGCGCGGGTGCAAATGCCCAGGCTGCCGAGGTGGACGGGAATATGGGGTGCATTGACCAGCAGATAGCCTTCCGCGTCGAGCAGGGCGCAGGAAAAATCCAGGCGCTCCTTGATGTTCACCGAGTGCGCGGTGTTGGCCAGGGTCACCCCCATCTGTTCGGCGATGGCCATGAAAAGGTTGTTGAAGACCTCCAACAGGATGGGGTCGACCGCCGTGCCAAGGGCCACCCGCGCCGGGCGTGGCGCGTGGCGGGTCAGGACCAGTTCGCCACCCGGCCGCACCTCCGCCTGCCAGCCAGGATCGATCAGGGTGGTGGCCCCGTCCTCGCTGACGATGGCCGGCCCGGGGATCAGCTCCCCGGGCCTCAGGGCGGCACGCGGGAAGAGGGGGACGGCCTGATCACGGCCCGCCAGGTGCAGGGGCAGGGGGGCGATGGTGGGGTTGGCGTGGGTGGGACTGATGCTGCCTGGGTTCGGACTGGCAAGGCTAGGGTTGGCGCTGGCTGGGTTCGGGATGGCGCTGGTTGGTGTCGTGGTGCTAGGGGCAGCGATGATGGTGTGCGCGATTTCGCGGTTAGGGGCCGTGGCGGTGACACCGGGAGCATTGGTCCCAGCAGGTGAATCCGATCCGGAGGAGGGGAGGGCGGTAACCCCGGGGGTAGCGACAGTGGGATGGACGAATTCAGCGCCCTCGGGCGCGGCGGCGAACTCCTCCCCGATGACCTCCACCGTCACCGCCTCCACCACCAGCCCCCTGTCCACCATGACGAAACCGAAACGTAGGCGATGGGCGGCGGCGAAGCGGTCGGTTAGTGCCGTGGCCTCCGTCACCCATTCAGGCACGGGGATGCTCAGGGCCGTGTCGCTGCCGGCGTAGCGCAACCGCAGGGCACCCTGGGCGCGCAGGCGGTCGGGGGGCAGACCTTGCGCCATCAACTCGGCGCGCCCCCTAGCCTCCAGCTCGGCCCAGGCGGCCACCAGAGCCGGGATCAGCTCCGGGGTCAGGGGCATCTCCAGTGCCCGTTCCTTGAGTAGCCGTGTTTCCGCCAGGCCCATGCCATAGGCGGACAGCATGCCCGCCAGGGGGTGGATGAGGATGGCCGGCATCCCCAGGGCATCGGCCACGGCGCAGGCATGCTGGCCACCGGCGCCACCGAAGCAGCACAGGGTATAGGTGGTGACATCGTAGCCGCGCTGGGTGGAGATGTGCTTGATGGCATTGGCCATGTTCTCCACCGCGATGCGCAGGAAGCCCTCCGCCAGGGCACTGGGGGTCAGGTACTGGCCGGTGGCGGCCGCGACCTCCGCGGCCAGGGTGGCGAAATGCTGGCGGACGATCTCCCGGTCCAGGGGTTGGCGTTGATCGGGGCCGAAGACCCGGGGAAAGCAGTCCGGCTGAATCCGCCCCAGCAGCAGGTTGCAGTCGGTCAGGGTCAGGGGGCCGCCGCGTCGGTAGCAGGCCGGGCCGGGGTTGGCGCCGGCGGAGGCGGGACCGACCCGCAGCCGGGTGCCGTCGAAGCGGCAGATGGAGCCGCCACCGGCCGCCACGGTATGAATATGCAGCATGGGCGCCCGCAACCGGACCCCGGCCACCTGGGTGTCGAAGGCGCGCTCGAAGTCCCCGGCATAGTGGGCGACATCGGTGGAGGTGCCGCCCATGTCGAAGGTGATGATGCGGTCAAACCCCGCCGCGGCGGCGGTGCGGGCGGCACCCACCAGCCCCCCGGCGGGGCCGGAGAGGATGCTGTCCTTGCCCTGGAAGTGCCGGGCATCCGCCAATCCACCGTGGGATTGCATGAACAAGAGACGGGGCCGCGCCGCCCGCGCTTCCCCTCCCAACTGAGCCGCGACCTGATCGACATAACGGCGCAGGATGGGGGAGAGGTAGGCGTCCACCACCGTGGTGTCGCCGCGCCCCACCAGCTTGGGCAGGGGGCTGACCCGATGGGAGACGGAGATCTGCGTGAAGCCGATCTCCCGGGCCAGGGCCGCCGCCTGGGCCTCGTGATCGGGATAGCGGTAGCCGTGGAGAAAGACGATGGCCAGGGCGCGGATGCCGGCGCCGTAGGCCTCCGCCAGGGCGGCACGGGTGGCGGCGCCATCCAGGGGCACCAGGACCTCCCCGGTTGCCGCGACACGCTCGGTTACTTCCGCCACCCGCTCGTAGAGCAGCTCCGGCAGGATAATGCGCCGGGCAAAGAGGTGGGGGCGATTCTGATAGCCGATGCGCAGGGCGTCCCGAAAGCCCCGGGTGATGAGCAAGAGGGTCCGGTCGCCCTTACGCTCCAACAGGGCGTTGGTGGCGACCGTGGTCCCCATCTTCACCGCCGCGATGATGCCTGGCGGGATGGGCGCCTGCGCCCCCAGACCCAGCAGGTGACGAATGCCATGGAGCGCGGCATCCGCATAGAGCGCGGGATTGTCCGACAGCAGCTTATGGGTCAGCAGCCTGCCATCGGGCCGGCGGGCGACGAGGTCGGTAAAGGTGCCACCCCGGTCGATCCAGAACTGCCAGCCTATAAGAGACCTATCCCTCCGTCCAACCTTGTCGGCCATAGCACACCCAGAGCACAGGTAAGACATCAAATTGTATACCCATCGCCCATCAAGCCTTCCCCGGGGAACGGGCCGCGGGTGCATTGCCACCGCTACAGCAACGCTAGCTGTCTACACATCACGACTATACTCAGTTCGTGGGCGATGGCAGCAAGCGTTTTCCATCGAGGGGCGCGCCGCGAATCGGTATGGGCCGATTACCCGGTCGCATGCGTTAGGTATCCAGCAACCGAGGTTTTGGCATTCCGTACCGATACTCGGCAAGGATGCCCGATCCATTAGTTAACAAGGCAAAGAGCGCGGCGATGAGCCACCGCAATCGGCAGGCAGGCTATCTGCTGGAAGTCCCCGTGATCCTGATGGCCACGGCCCTCATCCTGGCCTTCGTATTGCCCTCGATTTCCGGGATCACGCGACAGATTACCCTGACCGTAGGAATCCTGATCTGTACCGGCTGCCTGTACTACGTGCTCCTGACCCCGGGTTGGCAACCCGGGGATGGCGGCGGCCGTCTACCCCTGTGGCGACGGCTTCTCTGGTTCGGGCTGGTGGCATTGTCGGCCCTGGGCACGCTCTGGCATACCTGGTTTGGCTGCCTTCCGGGTTGCGGGAACTGAGTGCCGACTTCCAGCGCGTCGGCGAGGAATATGGCAATCGCTTCTTCGCTCTCCAGGGCTGCCGCCGGGTCGTAGTCGTAAATCTTGTCGCTCATGACGCCTCCCATTCTGCTGCCAGCCGCTGTGCGGTCTCGATAGCGCTTTGCTGCGTATTTTTGCCGCCACCACAGGGAG
>SBFV01000336.1 GCA_006227775.1 Gammaproteobacteria bacterium
AATGTCTGATCGTTCATGCCGGTCCGCTTGTTCTGGAAGGTCAGGTAGGTCTGGCAGCTCCATCTGACCTGGCTCCTCTAAGTGGTCTGGCTGATCAAGTTCATCCGCTGCGGAGGTAGCACCCATGGCGGTCCTTCTCGGCGAGGCCGGCGCCACGGCCCGGCGGCTTGTTCATCTTGAGTGGAGGTAACGCCCATGGAGGCCTTGATCCGTTTCTTCGTGGAACTCTGCCTGCTGCGGCGCGCCCCGCAGGACCTGCCCGGGTCCAGCACCCTGTTGGGCCTTATCCTGGTCATCAACCTGATGGCCTCCGTGCTGGTCGGCCTGGCGGCGGGCCTCGCCGCCCCCGTCGCCCTGGGGCAGGGCTTGGCGGATGCCGTCCTGACCCTGGGTCTGCTGCACCTGGCCCTGGGACTGACCAGGCGCCCGGCGCGCTTCCTTCAGCTTGCCACCGCCCTGCTCGGGACCGGGGCCCTGCTCAGCCTGGTCGCCGTGGCGCCGCTGCTGCTCCTCTCCGGGGCCGAGTCCCGGGGCGAGACCTCCCTGGCGGGGCTACCCTTGATCTTCCTGCTCTTCTGGAGTCTGCTGGTCACCGGACACATCCTGCGCCACGGCTTCGATCTGCGGTTGGGGCAGGGGGTCCTGATCGCGGTGGCCTACAATGTCCTCGCCTCGACCCTCATCAACACCCTCTTCCCCGGTTCCTGACATGCACCTTCATATCCTTGGCATCTGTGGCACCTTCATGGGCGGCATCGCCCTCCTGGCCCGTGCCCTCGGCCATCGCGTTACCGGCTCCGATGCCAACGTCTATCCCCCCATGAGCACCCAGCTCGAAGCGGCGGGTATCGGGCTCATGGAGGGCTACGACGCCAGCCACCTGGACCCGGCCCCCGACCTGGTGGTGGTGGGCAACGCCATGAAGCGCGGCCTGCCAGTGATCGAACACCTGCTGGACCGGGGGCTACCCTATGTCTCCGGCCCCGAGTGGCTCAAGCAGCACCTGTTGCGCGACCGCTGGGTGCTGGCGGTGGCCGGGACCCACGGCAAGACTACCGCCGCCAGCATGCTCGCCTGGGTGCTGGAGGATGCCGGGCTCAAACCGGGGTTTCTGATCGGCGGCGTGCCGCGGGATTTCGGCATCTCCGCCCGGCTGGGGGAGGGGCCCTTCTTCGTGGTGGAGGCCGACGAGTACGACACCGCCTTTTTCGACAAACGTTCCAAGTTCGTCCACTACCTGCCGCGCACTCTGATTCTCAACAACCTGGAGTTCGACCACGCCGATATCTTCGACGACCTGGGCATGATCCAGCGCCAGTTCCATCACCTGGTGCGAACGGTGCCGGGCAGCGGGCTCATCATCCACCCTCGGGGCGAGGCGGCCCTGGATCAGGTCCTGGCCATGGGTTGCTGGACGCGGCGGGAGTCGGTGGGTGAGGGGGGTGATTGGTCCGCGGATCTGTTGGCGGCGGATGGCTCCCGCTTCGCCGTGCGTCAGGGAGGAGAGGTGGTGGGGGAGGTCCAGTGGGACTTGACGGGGCGCCACAACGTCGCCAATGCCCTGGCCGTCCTCGCCGCCGCCCGCCATGCCGGGGTACCCCTGGCCCAGGGCCTGGCCGCCCTCGGCCGCTTCCAGGGGGTCAAGCGCCGGCTAGAGTTGCGGGGCGAGGTCCGGGGCATCCGGGTCTATGACGACTTCGCCCATCACCCCACCGCCATCGCCACCACCCTGGAGGGCCTGCGCCGGCACGCGGAGCGACGGGAACATTGTTTGCCCGATCCCGAGACCGCCAGGGTGGAGGAGGCCGGTACCGCCCTGACCGCCAGCACGACAGGGACGGTCAGCGGCAGGGGGACCGGCCGCATCCTGGCCGTACTGGAACCCCGTTCCAACACCATGCGCCTGGGTGTCCACAACGCCACCCTGGCGGCGTCCCTCTCCCTGGCTCACCGGATCTTTGTCTATGCCCCGCCGGATCTTGGCTGGGATGCCGCCCAGGTCTTCGCTCCCCTGGGGGAGCGTGCCACCGTCTTCTCCCGCGTGGAGGACATCATCGACGGGGTCGCCCGGGAGGCACGGAGGAGCGATCAGGTGCTGGTCATGAGCAATGGCGGTTTCCAAGGCATCCACGAGCGCCTGCTGGCGGCCCTGGCCGCGGCGGGCCCGGCGGGATGACCGCCTGATGACAGCCGCGCCACCCCCGCCTGCCACTCCCCTTACCCGGCCGCCACGCTGGCGCGGCTGGCTGGTCAACATCGCCCTGGTGGTGCTGGTCATCGCCGGGGTGGATTGGTGGAAGAGCCGGCCCCTGGCCCAGGGCGAGGCCCCGCCCCTGAGGGGCCTGGATCTCCATGGCCAGTGGCTGGACCTGCGGGACTGGCGGGGCGAACCGGTGCTGGTGCACTTCTGGGGGAGCTGGTGCCCGATCTGCCGGGCCATGGAGGGCAGCGTCGACGCCATCGCCACGGATCACCGGGTGCTGACCGTCGCCCTTCAGTCCGGGGAGCCGGCGGAGATCGCCGCCTACCTGCAAGGGGCCGGCCTCAACTTCCCGGTCATCCCCGATCCCGATGGCGCCATCGCCTACCGCTGGGGGGTGCGGGGGGTGCCCGCGAGCTTCATCCTCTCCGGTGACGGTCATATCGTCTCCACTACCGTCGGCCTGAGCACGGAGCCCGGGTTGAGGCTCAGGCTCTGGGCGGCCATGCCGGGGGGGGACCCGGGCAACACCCGCCGCGACTAGGGTCAATGCCAGGGCCTATGGCGGATCCTTCTCGGCTGTGGCCGCACCGGCGAGGGTCGGGTGGCGTCTGGCGGGGGTGTCGACCGCAAGGATGCGGTCGTCAAGCCTACAAGGACGTATTTACGGCGTCCCCCGCCAGACGCCACTCGACCTGGGGGAGCTGGAGATTATTTATAACTGAAGTCAATAAATCGAATTTATAGAATGGCTTAATTTCATGAGCGAGCCTTAGTCCGGCCCGCCAAGCAGCCAGGGACCCCCGGCGGCCGGCTGCCGCGGCGCCAGGGCCGTCAAATCCGGAAGGACCTTGACCAGGGGCTGAGCTATGTCCGTGCCCGTCGCCGGTATGGCCAACAGGTTGAGGATCAGCCGGCGGTGCTGCGCGGTGACATTGCCGATCCACAGCGGCCAGCGGCCCTCGATCCAATAGGGCGTGGCCCAGAGGCGCAGTACCAGGCGATTGTCCTCTCCTTCGGGTTTGATCAGGGCGATGTCCTCATGATGGCCGTCATGGACATGGGGGATGAGGGGGAGTTGATCCAGGGGCAGGGAGGGCGAGAGGAGCCGAATGGCGTTTTCCGGGGAGAGGGTGTCGGCGAGTTGCCAGCCCCGGCTCTCCAGGGCCCGCATCAGGGCCTGGGGATCGCCCGCGTATTGCAGGTTGAGGGGCTGGCCGTTGACCCCCCGCAGGTCGGTCCGCCATTGCGGCAGCCTGGCCCAGTCCTGCGTC
>SBFV01000265.1 GCA_006227775.1 Gammaproteobacteria bacterium
CTTAACCGGAAAAAAGAGGCAGGGGTCGCTATCTGATCTCATAAGCGCCCACGCAAATCACGCAAACTAAAACCCTGCCAGGGTCCCTGATCTGGCCTAAGGCTTTTGGCCAGGCCCAATACCCGGAACCGTTCGCCCATGGCGGAGGGCAGGACCAATTGTTTGGCGCCGAGCAGCAGGTTCAAACCCCTACTCGTGCCACATTCCGCACCACTCAGAAGTTCCGCCAGAAGTTCTTCCATCCCCAAGGCCAGCAGAAAGTGGGCCTGAGTGGTAAAACCGGCGAGTTCCAGCCCCGCCGCCTGGCCTGCCCTGGCCGCCGCGGAGAAATCCACATGAGCCGTGATGTCCTGGAGACCCAGATGGGCATAAGGATCCCCATGGACATGATGACGGTAGTGGCACACAAGGGTGCCCATACTCCGCTCAGGCCGATAATAGTCCGCCTCGTCATAGCCGTAATCAATCAGGAGCATGAGACCTCGTTTCATCGAGGTGGCCAAGGCCGCCAGCCAGGGACCCAGCCGAAGGTTTATCTCGGAGTTGTAGGGCTGGGCTAAAGCCAGGCCACGGGCTTGCAGACCTGCGATGGCCACCGCGAGAGCCGGGTCTTGGGGCGCGGCCAGTACCTCCGCCCAGCCTTGCTCTCCTTCCCCGTCTTGGGGGCGGACCCGGATTTCGTCCAGCCTGCCACCCAGACCGATCTGGAAGCGGTTGACCGGCATGGCATCCATGACTTCATTGGCAAGCAGGATACCCGTAAGGTCCTGGGGCAGGCGATCCAGCCAGTGAATGCGGCTGGCCAAATTGGCGTGGCGGGCCAACAGCAGTTCCCGTTGGCGCTCACGCAACTCCGCCCCGGGCTCAAGGATGAGATAGCGCGAAGGGAGGCAACCCGCTGCCTGCAGACCATCGAGAATATCCGCCGCCAGTTCGCCACTGCCGGCACCTAACTCTAGGATATCTCCTTCACCCAGGACTCTCAGGACCTCCTCGCACTGGCGGGCGAGGCAAAGGCCAAAAAGGGGGGAGAGACCAGGGGCGGTGACGAAATCCCCTCCCGCCCCAAACTTCTCGGCCCCCGCGACGTAATAGCCAAGTCGTGGGGCATAGAGGGCGAGTTCCATGAAACGGTCGAAGGGCAGACTGCCGCCAGCCGCCGCCGCCTCGGCTCGAATCAGGTCCGCCAATCGCTGACTGTGGGCCGAGGCCACCGAGTCCCCCCCCTCCATCGGGTCGGAACCCGGAAGAGTCAACGAAGTGGCGGATATCGGCATCGACAGCATGGGAAGTGGCTAAAATCCAAATAATCGCATCATACAGGCTGACCCGACCTTGTCCCAGACTTCTCCTCCCTTTTCCTATATCTCCCCCCCCGCCCTCGACGGTAGGGTTGCTCTCATTACCGGGGCCGCCCACCGCATTGGCGCGGCGATCGCCCGGACCCTCCATGCCGCGGGTGCGGATATCGTCCTCCACTACCGCCGTTCGGAGGAGGCGGCTCAAGCCCTTCGGCGGGAGCTGGAACGGGCCCGAGCGGACTCGGTTATGCTCCTGGGCGCGGACTTGGGGGACTGCCAGGCATTTCCCGGGCTACTGGCCCATGTCCAGGCCTTTCGCGGCCGACTCGACGTCCTCGTCAATAACGCCTCCAGCTTCTACCCGACTCCCTTTGGCCAGGTAAGTGACGAACAGTGGGACGATCTCTTCGCTTCAAATCTCAAAGGACCCTTTTTCCTCGCCCAGGCAGCCGCACCCTTGTTGCGAGCGACCAGTGGTTGCATCATCAACCTAGTAGACATCCACGCCGAGCGGCCTCACAAGGATCATCCGGTCTACTCTATCGCCAAGGCCGGTAACGCCATGATGGTCAAGGCCCTGGCCCGGGAACTGGGACCCTCGATCCGGGTCAATGGCATTGCCCCGGGCATCATCCTCTGGCCCGAAAGCCAGGAGGTGTCTCAATCCCAGAAGGCCGACCTCCTTGGACGGATCGCGCTGGGTAGAGCGGGCTCAGCTGCCGACATCGCACGCGCCTTGCTATTCCTGGTATGTGAAGCGGACTACATCACCGGCCAGATAATCACCGTGGATGGCGGCCGTACGCTGCAACAATGAACATCCAGGGGCCACGCTCAGTCCTGATGTTTTCAACTTAATGAATTTAATCACGATAATGTTTTTGCCAGTGAAAATAGGCGGGCAGAAGGCTCGAAATAACGTTAGAATCTGCTTAAATTAATCCCTCTACCGTATCTTAGCTGGCGGCTACGGTGGAACCTAGGGTCCACCTTCCTGCCCCAGGGCCAGCCAACACCTCAACTAGCCGGGATGAACCCTGGAACCTGATCATCGGCGAGATCAAGGGAATCCCACCCCGATACCTTACCGCCGGCCAGTTTCGGCGCCCCACTAATCGAATTCGACGGCAGCAGAATCCAGACGAGCAGGAGCCATGACGGAAGAAGAAAACAAAGCCGGCCGGGCGGTTGACGACGCCATCCTTCAGCAGCAGTATCGCCGTGCCTTGAGCTCCTTCGAAGGCATCATCCTCAGCGAGATCGAGCTCACGCGCACCCTGGGTAACCGCCTCAATTATGCCATCCAGGCGGGCACCCTCATCCTGGCCGCCATCTCCGTCTCCCTCTCATTATTACTCTTCACCCTGACCTCTCAAGTCTCACGTATCGCCGGCGTGGTCGACGGCATGAAGGAGCACTTTATTTCGGTCAGTAACCAGATGACCATCATCAACGGTCACATGGATTCGATCGAAAAGCGCGTCGCCCTTCTGGAAACCTTCGATTACCGTACCGCCATCATGGACGTGGAGATGGGCCATATCCTCACGGACATGAATCAGATGCGTGCCAACGTCGACGGCATCGACGCCACTCTGGCCGCAGTCCGCAATCACATCTCCAATGTCTCCTTCAACATGGATCTGATGAACAATGAGGTTCAGGTCATGAGCGTGGAAATGGGAGAGATGGCCAAGCCGATGCGTAACATGAACAAAATCATTCCCTTTCCCTAGAGATCCATATGGGAAACACCAGTATGACCACCAAGCGAGAGGATCCCAGGCGGGCCATTGTCGAGGTCATCCAACGGCTGGGTCGCGCCACCCAGATTCACCTTGACGAGCGCCATCGCCACTTCCGTATTACGGACATTGTGATTATCACGACCTCCCTGCTCCTGCTGGGGGGTGCCGCCTTCGACGTTTACCACGCCCGACTGCTTTACCAGGACTTCAACGAGATCATTGTCGACATGTACGCCATACACGACCACCTCGTGGGGGTGGATAACGACATGGCGGATATCACCACCAACATGCGGGCCTTCGACAGTCACATGACCCATCTGGAAAACATGAACGAGCGGATGAAATCCATGGCCAGCACCATGCCCCAGATCCGTGAAAATACGCGCCTCATGGCGGGTGATATGGGCAACGTCGAGGAAAACATGAAGCTGGTCGGCGATGCCATGCTGATTCTTGACACCCGCATCCACGCCATGCTCGGCGGCGTCGGCATCATGCGCAACCACATGAACCAATTCGCCAGACCTATGTCGGTCATCAACCCCTTCATGCCCTGAGGGAAGACCGTCATTCCCATCAACCCCATGACGGCATGTTCAACCCCCTTGGTGGAGAAAATCCATGAACCATGCCGGTCACAATGTCGACCAGGCCGAAATCAGCAAATTCGAGGTCATGGCCGCCCGTTGGTGGGACCCACACAGCGAATTCAAGCCATTGCACGAGATCAATCCGGTACGGTTGGACTATATCGACCGGACCGTCTGCCTGGCGGGCAAGGCAGTCCTGGACGTGGGCTGCGGCGGTGGCATCCTATCTGAAGGCATGGCTTGCCGCGGTGCTTCCGTCACGGGTATCGACTTAGGGGAGATGCCCCTTAAGGTGGCGGAACTCCACACCCTGGAGAGCGGCGTCGCCGTCCGCTACCGCCGCATTTCCGCCGAGGCCCTTGCCGCTGAGGTACCCTCGAGTTTCGACATCGTCACCTGCATGGAAATGCTCGAGCACGTCCCCTACCCCTGTTCCATCATCACCGCCTGCGCCCAACTGGTAAGGCCCGGCGGACACGTCTTTTTCTCCACCCTCAATCGCAATCCCAAATCCTACCTGCTGGCTATCATCGGGGCCGAATACCTGTTGCGCTGGCTCCCGCCTGGTACCCATGATTATGCTCGCTTCATTCGGCCGGCCGAATTGGGACGCTGGATCCGCGCCGCTGGGCTTGAACTTAATGACCTCACCGGCATGTCCTATCACCCGCTGCTTGCTCAGTACCGCCTCGACGAACGGGACCTCGACGTCAATTACCTGGCCGCCTGTCGACGCCCCCGGGAGGAGACATGACCCGGTGGGGCACCTCTTCGTGGCGTATGACAACGGCGAGGGCGAGGGCGAGGGCGAGGGCGAGGGTAATTCCGTAAATCCAGACATCGCAAAGCCAAATCGGTTTTCGACATTCGCGGTGCCCCGCCTCAACCGAACAATGAAAGGCTGCAACGTATTAAACACCTCGCCAGGTGGGCCATCCGGCCCGGTTTCCTCCCTCCCGAATCCAGCACTCTTGTTGGAAGATGGTCCCCCTTGGATTCCCCCAGCGAAAAGATCTGGCTTCCTTGGTCATGATTGAAGCGGCACCATCCAGCCCTACCCACCGGATGCCATGGCCAGGGGCCTGGGGGTTTCCCAATCCAGCCGGCCCGCCGGGCTCCGCAACCTACTTTTGCCTCAAATTTTCGCCGCCAGCGCTGCGTCACGACCTCGCCCGTCTGACCGCCTGGCGCTATCTGGTACAGGCCATCCCGAGGCAGGTTAGTGACCCGGGGGTGGCCAGGCTCAAGCTACAGTGGTGGCGGGATGAAGCTCGGCTACTGGTGGATGGCTTCCCCAGCCATCCCTTGAATCAGGCCCTCCAACCCCTGATCGCCAAGGTAGACCTGCCCATCACCCCCTTCCTTCGACTGGCGGATCAGGTCGAGGCCGAGATCCTACGCCAACGTCTGGCGGATTCCGCCGCCCTCTCCGCCGCCTGTGAAGCCGATCTGGGTGGTCTCTTCGAACTCATGGCCAGGGTTCAGGGCTGCCATGACAAGGCCACCCTGGAAGCAGCCCGACGCCTCGGTGCCTTCTGCGCCCTGGTCTATCGCATTCGCGACAGCGGCTGGCTAGCCCGCCAAGGCCGGGCGCCCATCCCGATGTCGATCTTGGGACCTGCCGGTTTGACCCCTACGGCGCTGTTTCAGGCTGAGAACCGTGCCCGGCTGCCGGAATGGCTACCGCAACTAGCCTCCCAGGCCCGTGCCCTTCTGGACACCCCGACCCCAATCGAAACCCTGCCCACGGGACTGCGGCTCTGGGTCCGCATTCTCTCCAGCCTGCTCGATGAACTGGAGGCCATCGCCTTCCAGGTCGCGGATCAGCGGCTGAGCCTCACCCCCTTGCGTAAATTCTGGCTGGCCTGGCGGGAGAACCGTCAACGTCAACGCCCTTTACGGCCACCGATATCTTCCATCGTGTCGGACCCTCATCCCGACCCTGGGACGGCGAAGGCCCTGTCTAAATCCGGCAGAGAATGAATTGCGAACGACCAACATGCAACATTATCAAGCTGACTCCAACCTCCTGACCGGACGCGTCATACTGATAACCGGTACGGCAGACAGTCTCGGCGCGGCCGTGGCGAGGGCATGTGCCGCCCATGGGTCCACGGTCATCCTATCCGACCTGGCTGAAGCCCTGCTGGCCCCCCTCTATGATCACATCGCCGATAGCGGCGCCCCTGAGCCCGCCATCCTTCCCCTGGACTTGGATGCCGCGGACGAAATGCAGTATCAGGCCGTCGCCGCCACCCTCGCCCGGGAATTTGGCCGTCTGGACGGGATCGCCCACTGTGCTGCCTTCGCTCCCTTCCTCAGCCGTATTGACGACTACGATGCCAGTGAGTGGGAGCGCGTACTTCGCATCAACCTCAGCGCCCCCTTTCTTCTCACCCAGGCTTGCCTGCCATTGCTGCGCCATGCCCCGGATGCCTCCATCATCTTTACCTCCGACCGTGTCGGCCGCTGCGGTCTGGCCTATTGGGGGGCCTTTGCCGCCGCCAAATTTGGAATTGAAGGCCTGATGCAGACCCTAGCCGACGAAACGAAGGATCAGGGACGCATCCGGGTCAATAGCCTTGATCCTGGCATTATCCGAACCGGACTGCGGGCCCGACTCTACCCAGGGGAGAATCCCCATGAACTGCCTGCCGCCGATACCATGGCACCAGCCTACCTTTACCTGCTGGGTCCCGATAGCCGGGGAGTCACGGGGCAGGCCTTCCGATTCCCTGTTCCAACCCAGCTGACCAGCTAGGCCCCCTCCGACCCCTTCGTCGTCTTCCCTGGAGCCCGATCCTCGTCCACATAGCGCTGTTCGGGCGCCCCCTCCGCATCCGGGAATCGGCGTGGATCGGCCATATCCTCGTCCATGAGGATGCGCTGGCCATCACCTTCCAGGTCGTCGAATTGGCCGGATCGTGCCGCCCAGAAGAGAACCAGGACGGCAACCACGCCCAACAGGATCATGCCAGGTATCAGCCCATAGATGACGTCCATGGGGGGTCAGCCCTCCTTCATGCGAGATCAGCGCTCAGTGCCGAGGTTGCTGGAAGAGCGTGCGGATTCGGGTGGAGTTCCCGATAACCGCTAGAGAACTCAGCGGCATGGACACGGCCGCCACCAGAGGAGTCACCAGAGCGGCCACGGCCAGAGGTACCATAATGAAATTGTAGACAACGGAAATCCCGATATTCTGACGGATGGTGCGCAACGTGCGGCGTGACAGGGCAGCGGCCTGGGGCACCTTGGCCAACTCGGCCTGCATGAGGACAATGTCGGCGCTGGCGATGGAGACGTCCGTACCATTACCCATGGCAATACCCACGTCGGCGCGTACCAGCGCGGGCGCATCGTTGACGCCATCGCCCACCATGGCCACACGCTGCCCCTGGGCCTGTAGATCGGCAATGACTTGGTTCTTGTCCTCCGGCAGGACCTCGGCGATGAACTCGACCCCACCCAGGGCCTGGGCGGTACGTTCCGCCACGCCACGCCGATCACCCGTCAGCAGGGTCACGCGGATGCCCTGGGCCTTCAGTCCGGCGACCACGTCGGCGGCGTCCGGGCGCAACCGATCCTCAATGGCCATTACCATGACCACCCGACCGTCCATGCCGACATGGATGGGCGTGGCTCCCCCCCTGGAGAAGTGAAGTGCGGCCGCCTCCAGGCTGGGTACTTCCGCATCCAGGCACTGGTCCTTCACCCAGCTCGCGGTACCCGCGACAACCGAGCGGCCCGCTACCACCCCACTTATGCCCTGACCTGGATGAGTCTGTACCTGGGCCACATCCAGTTGGCGGTACTCGATCTCCTGTTCCCGACACAGAATCAGCACCGCCTTGGCGATAGGGTGCTCGGAGAAACGTTCCAGGGCTGCCAGGCTAGCGAGATTCCGGACCATTTCATCCGACAAATTCCCGGTCCGATCGGTCATCACCTCGCCTTGCCCTTCAAGGTGCTGACCGAACAGAGAAAGCCCCCCCGGGTTCCTACCAGCTCCAGTCCAAACCCCAGCGGTGCTGTTGATAGCCGTCACCGTCGGCCGTCCCTCAGTGAGGGTACCGGTCTTGTCGAAAACGAAGTGATCGATGCTGGACAGGCTCTCCAGTACGGCTCCAGTCTTGACTAGGATGCCCTGACGGGCACCGAGGCCGGAGGCGACGGCGATGGCCATGGGGGTGGCCATCCCGAATGCGCAGGGGCAGGTGATGATCAGTACAGCGGTAGCCGCCATGAGCGCCAGTTCGAGATCCGTGGGCAGCCAGAAGAGAAAGGTGAGCAACCCCAGGCTCAGGGTGGCGGCGACAAACCAGGGGACAATACGGTCAGCGGTGCATTGAATGGGAGCCTTACTCGCCTGGGCATCCTCGACCAGCGTGATAATCCGTCCCAAGGCCGTGTGACGGAGCAGACCCTCGACCCTAACCCGTAGTACGCCGGGTCCATTGAGGGTACCAGCCGCCACCCGCTCGCCCTGGGCTTTTAGCACGGGCCTTGCCTCGCCAGTGAGCATGGACTCGTCTATCTGGCTTTCGCCTTCCAGGATCAGGCCATCCACCGGCACCTTCTCCCCCGGCCGGATTAGGACGGTTTCACCGACCTGTATGGCGCGCATGGGCAAGATGGTCTCCTCACCGCCGCGCAGGACGGTGGCAACCTTGGGCTGGAGGTCGAGGAGTCGCTGGGTCGCGGCCACCGCCTGGCGTTTTGAGATCGACTCCAGGAAGCGCCCGACCAGAATGACGAAAAGAAAATTGACCACCGTGTCCCAGTAGACGTCGCTGACCTGGGTACCGGTGACCGTCACGTACAGCGAGTAGAGATAGGTAATGGTGACCCCGATCGCGATAGGCAAATCCATGGTCAGGCTCCGGCCGCGAATCCCCAGAACCGCGCCTTTGTAAAATGGCCAGCCCGAGTAGGCCAGCACCGGCGTGGCGATGGCAAAGCCGATCCAATGGAAAAGTCCACGAAACTCCCCCTCATCCGCTCCGGCATAGAGGGCGATGGAGATCCACATCAGGTTCATCATGCCGAAGGCGGCTACCGCTAGGCGGTAGAGCAGGCGGCGGTTGGCGCGCTGAAGAGACCCCTCCGCCACCTCCGGATCGAAGGGCATGGCGGCATACCCGACTTCACCCAGACGCCTGAGGACCTGCGACAGCTTGAGGCGGTCGTTATTCCATTTGAGTCGCAGACGTCGCCCGGTAAGATTGACCCGTGCCTCCGCAACCCCCGGCATGGCCTTGAGGCTATTCTCGATCAGCCAGACACAGGCAGCACAGTGAATTCCCTCGACCAAGAGGTTGATCTCGCGGACCTCCCCCAGAGAATCCACGAACTCCTCCTGAACCTCATCGATGTCGTAAAGGGCCAGTTCTTTGGGTGGCTCCGGTGGTGGCCCCAGAATCTCCCCCTCTGGTGTGCGCTGGTAAAAGCCTTCCAGACCCGCTGCGTGAATAGCCTCGCAGACGGACTTACAGCCCGTACAACAGAAGGATCTTAGCTCGCCCCGGATCAGAGCGGCCACCTCAGCCTGGGAACTGACCGGGAGGCCACAATGAAAGCAGCGCGGGGGAACGGTACCTGGGTAGAAACCTAGGACCTTGCTGTCGGTCACGGCTCGCGATGCGAAGGGTGAAACGATAGCAACCAGCGAGAGGCAACCGGCAATGGACGTAGCATCCGCCGAGTTTTCAATTTGAAATTCAATTCATCACCGCGCCCTGCCCCCCCGCAGAGGAGGCGGGAACCTGGATGCGACGGCCGTGGTTGAACTCTTCGCCACCATGGCGGACCGCTATCAGCGTATCCCAGGCACCGACCAGCGGGAAATTGATATCCACCCGATAACGTCCTGGCCCTTCCTCGATCATGGGAAGGTC
>SBFV01000108.1 GCA_006227775.1 Gammaproteobacteria bacterium
CGTCGCGGGCTAATTCGCCTTCCCCGCCCCCCGGAACAGGAACACCCGCACCGAGATGACCACCGCCGCCAGCATCCCGGCGAAAATGTACAGCTCGGTGTCGCCGGTGCCGATGGCCAGGTAGCGCGCCCCGACCACCGAGGCCAGGGCCAAGACCATGGCCGGGGTAAAGTCCAGATATTGGATGCCGGCGGCATGTTTCATCTGCCGAATCGTCTGCTTGTCCACCACCCGCTCCTTGCGTGCCCCGGCCAGCAGGTTGGCCAGGGCCTGCGGGTTGCCGTTGGCCTGCTGCACCACGTGGGCCACGAACAGGGCCGGCGATTCCACCAGGGTGCCGGTCTGGGTGAGGTAGGTTCGGGCGATGGCCCGGGCGTGCTCCGGGGCCAGCGGCGGCACCGCGATCTCGACCAGCTTCCACCACAGCTTGGCCACGTTCGGCTTTTGGCGCTGGCGGAGGCAAGGAGCTGGTCGGCGTCCAGCACCGCCAGCCAGAACGCCACCAGGGTGGGGGAGACCGGGGTGAGGTCGTCCACCGCGATCAGCACCCGGCCCGGATGGGCGTGCAGGGCCGGGACGATGGCGGCGCACAGGTCGCTGATGCTCAGGCGGTTGACCGACCGCTTGAGCCACTCCAGGGCGATGCGGTGGCAGGTTTGCTCATGATCGATCCTGCGTACCGCAACGGTGCTCGCTATAACCCCGCAAGCCTCGCGCCGGCGCTGCTGCTGCGTACATCCTTGTTTCGGGGTACGGCTTGGCTATACTGGCTACCATCACGACTGGAAAGCCCTGGTCCGCTCTGGGGAGGGTAGTTCCCGTCGCCCGATCTCCCCACCAAAATCCTTGGAGGACACCGATGATCATCCCCCTGCGTTGGATGACCCTTTGGCTGCTGGGCATAGCCCTGGGGCTTGCCGCCCCGGCCCGGGCGGCGGACCCTCCCCAGGCAGATTTGCCCATGGCCCAGATCGAGCAACTGGTCGCCCCCATCGCCCTTTACCCCGATGCCCTGCTGACCCAGATCCTCATGGCCGCGACCTATCCCCTGGACGTGGTGCAGGCCGATCGTTGGACGCAGGACCACAAGGACCTCACGGGGGAGGCCCTTGACCGGGCCGTGCGGGGGGAACCCTGGGATGAGAGTGTCAAGGTCCTGGTCCAGTTTCCCGCCGTGCTGGGTTTCATGAGCGAAAACCTGGATTGGACCCAGGACCTGGGTGATGCCGTGCTCGCCCAGTTACCGGACCTGACGGTTGCCATCCAGAAACTGCGCCGGGAGGCGGAGTTGGCGGGCAATCTCAAGAGCAACGACAAGTTGCGGGTGGAAAAGGCCGGGGACACCATCGTCATCCAGCCGGCCGCGGCAGAGACGGTCTACGTGCCGAGCTACGATCCCGCCAAGGTCTATGGCCAGAGTTCCCCACCCGCCACCTACTATCCCGCTGTCTATTCCGATGCCGCGGCGAGCTATACGGCAACGCAGCCTGCCTCGACGGTCGTCTATCCCGCCACCCAGCCTACGACCGTCTACACCGCTCCCAGCACCGACTACAACGAGGGGCTGATCGGCTTCGGGGCCGGAGCCCTGGTCGGTGGGCTCCTCACTGCGGCCATCCTCTGGGACGATCACGATGACCACATCTATTGGGGCGGCCCAGGGTACTGGGGCGGCAGATCCTACTGGAGTCAGCCGGCCTACTGGAACAACCAGGGCTGGCGCAGTCCGACCAATATCAACATCGACCGCAACGTCGACATCGACCGTAACCGGATTCATATCGGGGATACTAATATCAACCGCGGCAACATCGGCAACCAAGTGACGCACTGGGAGCACAACCCGGCGCGGCGAGGCGGCGTGGCCTACCGCGACCAGACCACCGCCGCGCGCTTTGCCGGCCGCCACCCGGAGGCCGTTATCAGTCGTGACGAGGCCCGTGGTCGTCTTCAAGGCGGGGATCTGTCGCGCGAGTCACGGGGTCAAGGAGGTGGCCGACTGCAAGATATGCCGGGGGGCAAGTTGACGGCACCCCAGCAATATCCCGCCAGCGCCAAGCCGCAGGATCGCACCGGCCTCGGCGATGGCCGGGCACAGGCACGCAAGACCCCCGAGGGGACCCGGGATCTTGGCCCCAAGACGGCCGAGCGGGCAGGCCGCGCTACCCAGGCTCGACCCAAGGCCGATGCCGCCAAGGCTCAGCGACGACCGGTGAAGGCCGACGCCCAGCGACCGGCTCCGGGTGGTACCAAGGCGCGTCTGCCGGTCAAGTCGGAGGGCCAGGTCGCCAGAACGGCTCGACCCGAAGGGATATCCAGGACGACGGGGCAGGGCGCCTTCAAGACGGACAAGCCACGGATCGAGCGAGCGGCGAGCAATCGCGGCGCGGTCAGCCGGGGCGGCGGTGGACGCGCTGCCGCGGGCGGGGGCAGGCACGGCGGCGCAGGCGGACGGGGTCGCTGAGGCGAGCCTCCCATCCTGGCCTTATCCCTGCACCGTCCTAGTCCCCTCCCCCGATCCAGCGGCGCCACTCCCTCCCTGGTACGAGACAGTCACCATGAACAAGATCCCACTTCGCGGCACCTTCCTCTGCCTTTCCATCATCCTTACCCTGGGCTGGCAAGCAGCCTTGCCGCTATGGGCCGGCGAGGAGGTAATGGCGGCCTCTCCCCAGGCAACGACGCAGCACTTCGCCACGCCTGACGCCGCCGCTCAGGCCCTGATCGAGGCCGCCGCGACCGAGGGCCCGGAGGCCCTGCTCGCCGTCCTGGGTCCGGACCTGGCGGACCTGGTCTCCGGTGATCCGGTGGCGGACGCCGCCGATCGCCGCTGGTTCGTCGAGAATGCCCGTCTCTCCGCCCAGATCGAGGATGAGACCCCTGACAGCGCCTGGCTGGTCATCGGTCCCGAGGACTGGCCATTTCCCATCCCCCTCTTCAAGGATGAGCAGGGGTGGTACTTCGATACCGCGGCGGGGGCGGACGAAATCCTGAATCGCCGCATTGGTCGCAACGAACTCTTCACCCTCGCCACCCTGCGCGCCATCGTCGAAGCCCAACGGGAATACGCCGCCGCCGATCCGCAAGGGGCGGGGAAACCCGCCTATGCCCGCTTCATCCTCAGCAGTCCCGGCCAGCGTGATGGCCTTTACTGGCCAACCCAGCCGGGAGAACCCCAGAGCCCCCTGGGTCCGGCCATTGCCGAGGCCGCCGCCATGGGCTACGACATCACCCCCACCCGGGAGGGCCCCAGGCCCTTCCATGGCTATTTCTACCAGATCCTCACCGCGCAGGGCGACCAGGCCCCGGGCGGCGCCCAAAATTACCTCGAAGCGGACCGCCTGACCGGGGGCTTCGGCCTGCTCGCCTGGCCGGCGAGTTATGGGGAGTCCGGCATCATGACCTTCCAGGTCAACCAGCGGGGCCTGGTGTATGAGCGGGATCTGGGTGAGGATACGGCCA
>SBFV01000396.1 GCA_006227775.1 Gammaproteobacteria bacterium
TAGGCCCAGGGGCCCTCGCCACGGGGAGCCTGGCGTGGATCGGCCGCTCGCTGAGGTGGGGCCGCGTCCCGTTGGCCGCGTTGGGAGACGTCGAGCGGTATGGCCACCCCCGCGGCCCTGAATCCATGATCCAGGCCTTGGTATCTCCCCCCCTTCCCCCCCTCTCCGAACTGGTCCCGGTTGAAAAGCCGCGTTTCCAGATCGAGGATCTTTGCGTCTATCTGGAGTCTTATCTCCCCCCGGAACAGATCCGGGAGGTCTACCGCGCCTATCAGTTCGGCGCCGAGGCCCATGCGGGTCAGACCCGCAAGAGCGGTGAGCCCTACATCGAGCACCCGGTCGCCGTGGCGCGCATCCTGGCGGGGATGCGCATGGACTACAAGTGCCTGATGGCGGCCATCCTCCACGATGTCATCGAGGATACGGGTCACTCCCGGGAGTCGGTGGCGGCCCTCTTCGACGAGGAGATCGCCGATCTGGTGGATGGGGTCAGCAAACTCACCCGACTCGACTTTCGCACCAAGGCGGAGACCCAGGCCGCCAACCTGCAGAAGATGCTCCTGGCCATGACCCGGGATATCCGGGTCATCCTCATCAAGCTCGCCGACCGACTGCACAACATGCGCACTCTGGGCATCATGGCCCCGGAAAAGCGCCGCCGCATCTCCCGCGAGACCCTGGAGATCTATGCCCCTATCGCCAACCGTCTGGGTATCCGCCAGATCGGGGCGGAACTGGAGGAACTGGCCTTCGCTCACCGTTGGCCCTGGCGGCGCTTCCTGCTGCAGCGGGCGGTCGATCGGGCCCGGGGCCCCCGCAAGGCCCTGGTGGCGGACGTGGAAGCGCGGCTGCGGGAGCGCCTGCAACAAGCCGGTATCCAGGCGGAGGTCGTCGGGCGTCAGAAAAACCTCTTCGGCATCTACTGCAAGATGCGCAACAAGCAGCGCCCCTTTGAGGAGGTGGTGGACGTCTTCGCCTTCCGTATCGTTGTCGACCGCATCGACACCTGCTACCGGGTTCTCGGGGTGGCGCACAACCTCTACAAGCCCATCCCCGGTCGCTTCAAGGACTACATCGCCATCCCCAAGAACAACGGCTACCAATCCCTTCACACCTTGCTGTTCGGTCCCCAGGGCGTCCCCATCGAAATCCAGATCCGCACCCTGGAGATGCAACATGTCGCGGAGAGTGGTATCGCCGCTCATTGGATGTACAAGTCCGGTGGGGGTGGGGTGAGCCCACAGGCCCTGGCGGGAGACTGGCTGCGTAACCTGGTGGAGATGCAGCGTGGTTCCGGCGACTCGCTGGAGTTCCTGGAGCACGTCAAGGTTGATCTCTTTCCCGACGAGGTCTATGTCTTCACCCCCCGGGGGGACATCCAGGAGCTGCCGGTGGGGGCCACGGTGGTGGATTTCGCCTACGCCATCCATTCGGGCCTGGGCAACCGCTGCGTGGCGGCGCGCATCGACCGCCGCATGGCCCCCCTGCGCACCCCCCTGCGCAGCGGTCAGACGGTGGAGATCATCACCGCCCCCCGCGCCATGCCCAACGCCGGTTGGCTCAACTTCGTGGTCACCGGCAAGGCCCGCGCCAACATCCGCGCCTACCTCAAGAACCTGCAACGCCAGGAGGCGGAGGCCTTGGGTCGCCGCCTGCTCAATGCCGAGCTCTCGGTCCAGGGGTTGGACCTGGACCGGCTCCCGTCCCCGCGGGTTACGGCCTATCTGGAGCGGGCGAAGCTGCCGGACCTTGCGGCCCTGCTGGTGGAAGTGGGGCTGGGCAACCGGCTGCCGGTGCTGGTCGTGCGGCGCCTCATGGGCGAGGAGGTGGCCGATGCCGCGCTGGACGATGAGCTGGGCAAGGGGCGAAAGCTGGATATCAAGGGTACCGAGGGCATGGTGGTCAACTATGGCCGCTGTTGCCGGCCCATTCCAGGGGACCCCATCGCCGGCCTCTTCAACCCGGGCAAGGGGATTGTCGTTCACCGGCAGGGCTGCCGTAACCTCGGGGATTTCCATCGGCACAAGGATCAGTGGCTGGACCTGGAGTGGTCGAGCGAGCCCAGCGGTGAGTTCGTCACTGAGATCCGGGTCGATGTCGGCAACCAGCGGGGCGTCCTCGCCAGTCTGGCCGCGGGCATCGCCGAACTGGGCTCCAATATCGAGAATATCCAGTCACGGGAGAAAGATGGCCACAACACCAGTCTGGACTTCCTGGTCACGGTCCGTGACCGGGCCCACCTGGCGCGCATCATGCGACGCCTGCGGCAGATCCCGATGGTGATGCGTATCCAGCGCATTTCTCGCTGAGCCCCCGACCCTTACCTCAATCCTCCTGTCTTGAAGTACCCGGCCGGCCACCCAATTTTGTCCAATCTCCGGCCGGCTCCCACGGTCGCCTCCTCCTGATGGAAATTCCCATGACCCCAGACCAGCCCATTACCCCCGTCCTTACCCCCGAGGAGCGCCTGGCCGTCACCCGTCACATCATGGCCCTGTGCAACGAATGGGGTCTGGGGGCGAGCGATATCCTCTCTTTGCTCGCCCTGCCGGATTCGGTGAAGCCCCGCCACGTCACCCGGTTCCTGGATCAGGAGGCATTCCCGGACGATGTGGCGGTCAATCGGCGTCTGGGGTACCTCACCCGGATCGAACATGCCCTGGGAACCTATTTTCCGCGCAATCCCGAGATGCGCTCCCTTTGGGTCAAGCGGGGTAACCGCAAGTTTGGCCGCCGCACTCCCCTGACCGTGATGATCGAGGATGGCGAGAGCGGCCTGGTGGCGGTGCTCTCCCACCTGGATTGCACCTTCGCCTGGGACCAGACCGGCTCCCGGACCGAGTACGCCGAGCGCAAGGGCTAAGCCCGGGCTATTCCGATCCCCCGGGGCATGCCCTCGACCTTCCTGCTACCATAGGCGCGTAATGTTTGCTGCTGCCCAGGACCGCGCCAACCATGCCCCATTCCGTCCTCCCGCCCTTCACCCTGCTGGTAGCCGCCTGTTTGGTGGTGCCGCTCCTGGCCTTCGCCAGCCAGGTCGACGGTCTGGACTTGAGCCTCCGCGAGTCCGATCTCGCTCCGGACGTCACCCTTAAGGAGCACGAGAATCGTACCGTCCAGGAATACCGGATCAATGGCCGCCTCTACAAGGTCAGAATCACTCCCAGCGTCGGTGCGCCCTATTATCTGGTCGACCAGGACGGCTCCGGCGACCTGTCCTGGCACAGCGGTTCCGGCCCCGCGGTCACCCAGGTCCCCCAGTGGGTGCTGATGCGCTGGTAGTCCCGGCCAGTCCGCTGGCATCGCCGGTACAATCCTCTTTGGTTCAGGAGCATCTTCCATGAGACAAGTCGCCAAGTCGTTGTCGATCCTCGCCTTGACTCTGGCCTTTTGCCAGCCCCTGCTGGCGGGGACACTGGATGACGTCAAGGCTCGCGACCAGGTCAGGTGTGGGGTCAACGGCGAGGCACCGGGGCTCTCGTTCAAGGACGCTTCCGGCCAATGGAGCGGGATGGACGTGGATTTCTGCCGCGCCGTCGCCGCCGCCGTCCTCGGTTCCAAGGACAAGGTGGCCTTCATCCCCTTGACCGTCGCCGCGGCCCCGGCCGCCCTGGCCAAGGGGGAGGTGGATCTGCTCGCCCGTAATTTCAGTTGGAATCTGGAGCGCGATGTCACCGCGGGGATCAGCTTCGTGGGCATTCTGCTCTTCGATGGCCAGGGGTTCATGGTCCGGCGCGACACCGGCGTCCTCAGCGCTCTGGAACTGGACGGCATGAAGGTCTGCGCCCTGGAAGGCTCCACCAGCGCCGATCATGTCCGACGCTATTTCGACCGTCACCGCATGAAGCTCGATCTGCGTCTATTTCCCGGCATTGAGGCGGCCAGCAAGGCCTATCAGGCGGGTGACTGCCAAGTCCTGACCAGCGACCATTTGCAGTTGCATGGTCTACGCGCCGCCATGGCGACGGGCGAGGAGCATCGCGTCCTGCCCGAGATCATCTCCAAGGAGCCCCTCAGCCCCGCGGTGCGCGAGGGTGATGGCCGTTGGTTCGACATCGTGCGTTGGACCCTGTTCGTCCTCATCGACGCGGAGGAACTGGGCATCGATTCCCATAACGTCAAGCGCGCCATGGGCGAAGCCCAGGCCAGCGATACCCGTCTTCTGCTCGACGTGGAGGGCCAGGTCGCCAAGGCCCTGGGCCTGGATCGGGACTGGGTGGCGCGCGTCATCGGCCAGGTTGGCAATTATGGCGAGATCTATGCGCGCAATCTGGGCGACCAGTCACCGCTCAAGGTCAAACGCAGCTTCAACGCCCTGTGGAATGACGGCGGCCTGCTCTACGCTCCGCCGCCGCGTTAGGCCATCGCCGTGGCCCGGCGCCCGTCACCCCCTTCCGCCGTGGGCACGGCCCGCGGCGAGCGCGGGCCGGGCTTGGGTCAAGTTTCACCGTGGCGATCCCCCTTCAGCCAATCCTCTGGAATCCTGCTCCCATGCCCCTGATCAAGCCCTTCGCCGGCCTGCGTCCGGCCCCCGGCCGCGCGGCGGAAGTGGCCGCGCCCCCCTATGATGTCATGAGCACCGAGGAGGCCCGCGCCATGGTACGGGGGCGGCCCTGGAGCTTTCTGCACATCTCCCGCCCCGAGGTCGATCTTCCCGAAGCTTCGGACCCCTATGCCCCCCAGGTCTATGCCAAGGCACGGGAGAACCTGGAGGGCATGCTGGCGGCGGGGGTACTGAAGCGGGATGCCGAGCCCTGCTACTACGTTTACCGCCTGACCATGGGTGACCATGTTCAGACCGGACTGGTCGCCGCCGCCTCGGTGGCGGCCTATGACGCGGATCGCATCAAAAAGCACGAATTCACCCGCCCGGTGAAGGAGGATGACCGGGTTCGCCAGATCGATGCCCTGGACGCCCAGACCGGGCCGGTCTTCTTGGTCTATCGCGCCACCCCGCGCATCGACGCGGTTCTTACCGCCATCACCCAGGGGGTACCGGTGGTGGATATCCGGGCCACGGGTGACGTCCGTCACGAGATCTGGGTGGTGGAGGATGCCGATCTGATCCACCTTTTGTCGACGGCCTTCGAAGCCTTGCCGGCGCTCTACGTGGCCGATGGTCACCATCGCTCCGCCGCCGCCTCCCGGGTCGCCGCGGCCCGTAAGGCCGCCAACCCGGCGCATGGCGGCGAGGAGTCCTACAACTACTTCCTGGCCGTCATCTTCCCCCACGACCAGATGCGGATCATGGATTACAACCGCCTGGTGACGGATCTGCACGGCCTGGACCGGGACGAGTTCCTGCGCCGCGTCACCGTGCCCTTTCGGGTCCAACCCAGCGCCATACCGGTCAAACCGGCCAAGGCCGCCGAGTTCGGTATGTACCTGGACGGAGCCTGGTACCACCTGACCCTGGACGAGCAGCGCATCCCCTGGGATGACCCGGTGGGTCGCCTGGATGTCAGCCTGCTCCAGGACAACCTGATCGAACCCATCCTCGGTATCGTCGATCCCCGACGGGACGAGCGCATCAATTTCGTCGGCGGCATCCGCGGCCTGGAGGGTTTGGTCAAGCCCGTGGACCAGGGTCGCTACCGGGTGGCCTTCTCCCTTTTCCCCACCCGCATGACCGAGCTCATGGCCGTGGCCGACGCCGGGGAGGTTATGCCGCCCAAGTCCACCTGGTTCGAGCCCAAGCTGGCGGATGGCCTGGTCAGCCATGTCCTCGACTGAGCGCGAGTGAAGAAATACCCTTTCTTCACGGCCGCCGAGGCCCTGGCACCGGGACGGGATTGACGGGGCTCGCCGCCCTTCCGTCCCTCGCCTCGATTCTGGACAGGGGCACGCCACAACCGGCCTGCCGTCGAGCGATGCAACCATGGTGACACCGGTTTACAACCTCCCCGACGACCAGGCGGATGATCCGACCGTGGTCGAGCACTGGCTGGCGGCCTTGCGGGGATCTTATCCCGAGGCCGACCTGCTCCGGCTAGGCGATGCCTGCGTCCTGCTTTTGGGTTGCCGGGGACGCCAGACCCTGGAGACCGGGGAGACCCAGGTCCGTTACCGGCTCGCCACCGCCGATATCCTGGCGGGCTTGCATCTGGACGCGGACACCCTCATCGCCGCCCTGCTCAATGGCTGCCTGGAACGTGGCGAGATGAGTCGGGAGGATTTGGGCCGTCGCTTCGGTCCTGGCATCGCCCGCATGGTTGGGGATCTGCGGCAGATCGGCCAACTCGCCAACGTGGAGGCGGTCATCGCCGGCAAGGCCCAGGAGCGCCACGAGGAGAACCTGCGCCGCCTGCTGCTCGGCATCGCCGAGGACGTGCGCGTGGTCCTGGTGGTGCTGGCGGAGCGCCTGCACCTGATGCGCTGCATGAAGGGCCTGGACGAGGCCCGCCAGCGCAAGCTGGCCAGCGATACCCGCCGCCTCCATGCCCCCCTGGCCAACCGCCTGGGCGTCTGGCAGATCAAGTGGGAGCTGGAGGACCTGGCCCTGCGCTGCCTGGAGCCGGAGGCCTACCGGCGCATCGCCCAGCTCCTCGGCGATAAGCGCGCCGAGCGCGAGGCCTATATCGCCCACGTCATCGCCCTGCTCAAGGCCAAATTCGCCGAGGCCGGGGTCAAGGCGGAGATCACCGGCCGCCCCAAGCACATCCACAGCATCTGGCGCAAGATGCAGCGCAAGGGCGTGGACATCGAACAGATCTTCGACTTGCGCGCCGTGCGCATCCTGGTCGATACGGTGGCCGACTGCTACGCCGCCCTGGGCCTGGTCCATGGCCTCTGGCGCCACATCCCCAAGGAGTTCGACGATTACATCGCCACCCCCAAGGGCAACATGTACCAGTCCCTGCATACCGCCGTGGTGGGACCCGAGGACAAGCCCCTGGAGGTGCAGATCCGCACCTGGGACATGCACCGCCACGCCGAGCTGGGCGTGGCCGCCCACTGGGCCTACAAGGAGAGCAAGGGCTCGGACGACGCTTTCCAGCGCCGTCTGGTGTGGATGCGCCAATGGATGGAACTGCTCAACGAGGGCGAGGACGACGCCGACTTCCTGGAGCGCTTCAAGACCGAGTTCGAGCCGGCCCACATCTATGTTCTGACTCCCCAGGCGAAGGTCATCGATCTACCGCGAGGCTCCACCCCCCTGGACTTCGCCTACGCCATCCACTCCGAGATCGGCCACCGCTGCCGGGGGGCCAAGGTCGATGGCCGCATCGTCCCCCTCAACCAGACCCTGCGCAGCGGCCAGACCGTCGAGATCATCACCCAGAAGAACGCCACCCCCAGCCGAGATTGGCTGAGCGTCCATCAGGGCTACCTGATGACCGCCAAGGCACGCAACCGGGTACGCCAGTGGTTCAAGCAGCAGGACTTCGACCGCTACCTGGCGGAGGGCCGCGCCATACTGGACAAGGAGCTGACCCGCCTGGGGATCGAGGTCCGGCTGCAGCAGCTCGACCCCATTGCCCAGCGTTACAATTTCCTCAAGGGCGACGATCTGCTGGCCGCCATCGGTCGGGGCGACGTGCCGGTGGGTCAGGTCGCCCGCCAGTTGGGGGAACTGGCCGCGCCGATGGAGAAGGAACGGGGGGAGCTGGTTCCCGCGGATCTCATCAGCCACAAACGCGCCCGACGCCGTCGTCCGCCCCAGGGGGCGGGCCAGCCGCGCCAACCCGTGGTGGTGGAGGGTATCGACGATCTCCTGAGCCACTTCGGCCACTGCTGCAAACCGGTGCCGGGGGACCCCATCGTCGGCTACATCACCCGCGGCCGGGGCCTCACCGTCCACCGCCGCGATTGTGACAATCTGCGCCAGCTCGCCACCGCCGAACCCGCCCGGCTCATGGAGGTGTCCTGGGCGCGGGACCTGGCCCAGGCCGGGACCCAGACCGCCTATCCCGTCGACATCCTCATCGTCGCCGCCGACCGCAAGGGCCTGCTGCGGGATATCTCCGCCGTCTTTTCCGACGCCGATATCACCCTCCTGGGCGTCAACACCAGCACCGACCGCACCACCGATCGCGCCACCATGCGCTTCACCGCCGAGGTCCACGACATGGACCAGCTCGAGCATCTCCTCAACCGGCTGCGCATGATCCCGGATGTCATGGCCGTCCGGCGGCCACGCTAAATTCGATGGGCAAATCATTTGCGACGCCAGGGGGCGGACCCTGCCTATGTCCGCGCGGAGGAAGGCGCGGAGGTCGATTTTCCGGCCACCTTGCCGGAGGGCACCCGGCGGCGGAATGGCTGTTGCGCCCTGATCCGCGGTAAGGGTTTAGCCGCCGAAACCCTCCAATACGATCTTGCCACGGGCCTGGCCACTCTCGATCAAGGCATGAGCCCGGCGCAAATTGGCGGCCTCGATGGTTCCAAAGTGGCTGGCGAGGGTGGTCCGCAGCAGGCCCCGGTCCACCAGGCGGGCCGTCTCTTCCAGGATGTGGTGCTGGGTCAGCATATCGGGGGTCGTGAAGAGGCTGCGGGTGAACATGAACTCCCAGTGGATGGACACGGATTTTGGCTTGAAGGGCATGACGTCGAGCTGGCTGGGGTCGTCGATCACGGCCAGGCGGCCCTGGGGGGCGATGACCTCGATGATGGCCGGGAGGTGCTGCTCGGTCTGGGTCAGGGCGGCGATGAAGCGGACTCGCGGATGACCGATGGCCGCCAACTGGGGTGGCAGGGGCTGGCGGTGATCGATAACGAAGTGGGCACCCAGGTCGCTGACCCATTGCCGGGTCTCTGGACGGGAGGCGGTGCCGATGATGGCCAGGGGGGTGAGCTGGCGGACCAGTTGGGTGAGGATGGAGCCGACCCCGCCACCGGCACCAATGATCAGGATCGCCTCCTGATGTTCGGTGGAATCGCGCCGGACCTCCAGCCGGTCGAAGAGCAGTTCCCAGGCCGTGACCGTCGTCAGGGGCAGGGCCGCGGCCTGGGCAAAGCTGAGGGATCGAGGTTTGTGGCCGACGATGCGCTCGTCTACCACCTGAAGTTCGGCGTTGCATCCCTGGCGGTCCCGGGCGCCGGCATACCAGACCTCATCGCCCGGTTGGAAGAGGCTGACCTTGGCGCCGACGGCGCGCACGATGCCCGCGGCGTCCCAGCCGAGGACGCGATACTGGCCGGTGGGTGGGGTCAGACGGCGGCGAATCTTGGTGTCCACCGGGTTGACGGCGATGGCCTTGACCGCGACCAGCAGATCGTGGGGGCCGGGTTCCGGCTCCGGTAGGCTGATGTCCACCAGGCAGTCCGGGTCGTCGCAGGGCAGGCTCCGTTGGTAACCGATGGCTTTCATGGGGCTCCTCGATGTTGCGGGAAAACAGGCCACCATCATAGCCGGAAGAAAGCGTCCATTTTCCAGTTACCGATATGCCCCTGCGGGGACCTGCTCAATTCGGGAAACAATCGATGGACGGTTTCTGACGGAACGGCCGGAAGGATAGCGGCAATTACCCAGCATGAAAAAGGCCGGGGGGCCCCGGCCTTTCGTCA
>SBFV01000183.1 GCA_006227775.1 Gammaproteobacteria bacterium
CGGCGTGGGCAGGCTGAGGGTGCCAGGTGATGACGTGAGGCCACTCGGCGCCGCGACAGCGGGGCCGGTCTGCTGGGCGCTGATGATTCTGGGGGAGTGGCGGAGCCAGGTGGCGTGCGGGGTTGGCACGCGACCTGGCGACGAGGGAGCAGTGAAGATTGCGACATAGCGCGGGGCGGCCTTATTCTCTGCCCCTTGGGTAGGCATGGAAGGTCTCAACGCGTTAGCATGATGCCATGATCAGGTCCTTTGCCACGAAGGAAACGGCGGCCTTGTTCGCCAATCAGCGGGTACGGCGCTTTGATGGTGAGTGGTTGCCGGTGGCGCGGCGCAAGCTGGCGCAACTCAATCGGGTACTGAGCGTCGAGGAGTTACGGGTGCCACCGGGCAACCGACTGGAGCGTTTGGGGGGTGATCGGGCCGGGCAATGGAGTTTGCGGATCAACACGCAGTGGCGCATCTGCTTTGAGTGGCGGGATGGCCATGCCTGGGAGGTGGAGATTGTTGATTATCACTGAGGAGGCCCGGTCATGAGCATCCGGTGCGAAGAATTGGTCCACATGGATTTTGCCGACGTGGCGGAGGGCCTACTGCCGCCGGTGCATCCGGGCGAGATCCTGCGGGAGGAGTTCCTGCGCCCCTTGGGTCTGACCCAGTACCGGCTGGCCAAGGAGATCGGGGTGTCACCCCGGCGCATCAGCGAGATCCTGGCCGGCAGGCGGGCGGTGACGGCGGATACCGGCCTGCGCCTGTCGCGCTACTTCGGGCTCAATGACGGTTTCTGGGTCGGTCTGCAAACCGACCATGATCTGGCCCTGGTGCGTCAACGGCTCGGGGCAGAGTTGGCGCGTATCCAGGCCGTGGGTGCTTGGGAGCGACAGGCGGCTTGAGGGCGGGCAAGGCCGGCAGCCGGCGTGGGCAGGCTGAGGGTGCCAGGTGATGACGTGAGGCCACTCGGCGCCGCGACAGCGGGGCCGGTCTTCTGGGCGCTGTGACTGAGGGGTGTGGCAAAGCCAGGTGGCGTGCGGGGTGGGCACGCCACCTGGCGACCCTGAGGGGGTGATGAGCGCGACCATGAGCGTGGAGGTCCGAGGGGGTGGGGTACAGGGACCGAGGGCTGACGCCCCCCCGGGGGTCACTTGAGATGGGGCTGATATAGCAGGGTGAATTTTGGTCAGTGGTCGGCGATCATCCTAGGACCTCTGCGCTCCCTGGCCGGCCACCCAGCCTTGTTGCGGGATCCGACCGGCCGGCTGACGATCGATGAGGTGAGGCAACGGCTAGCTAGCGACTGCTGGCAAAAGCTCCCTCAAGCGCGCGGATGATGCCCTCCGTGCCGCCAAGGCGAAAGGACGAAATCGGGTCTGCGTTTACGAATCCTTACCCAGGATTAGAGCCTGATGGGCTTCTGGGCCATAATGCCGGCCTTTCCGGTCCCGACCCCAGCCAGCGGCCCGTAAGTCCCTCCCCAGAGGGCTGGCGATACTGGCGACGACGGGACCTCCTTCCGCACCGATTCGGGTCCTACCTGGACATGGCCTCTGAAGTTTGCGCGAATGCCCATGAACAACCCTGACCTCATCCTCGACGAGAACAAGCTCATCGCCCAACGCCGGGAGAAGCTGCGCGCCCTGCGCGAGAACGGCATCGCCTTCCCCAATGATTTCCGCCGCAACGTCATGGGCGGGGAACTGGTAGCCGCGTACGGCGATCGGCCAGCGGAGGAGCTGGAGGCCCTGGCCCTGCGGGTCAAGGTCGCCGGGCGGCTGATGAGCCGACGCATCATGGGCAAGGCCAGCTTCTGCCATCTCCAGGATATGTCCGGCCAGATCCAGCTCTTCGTCCAGCGCGATAGCCTCGGCGAGGAAAACTACGCCTGGTTCAAGCGTGACCTGGACCTGGGGGACATCCTCGGCGCCGAGGGGGTGCTGTTCAAGACCAAGACCGGGGAGGTGTCGGTGCGGGTCGAGTCCCTGCGCCTGCTGACCAAGGCCCTGCGCCCCCTGCCGGAGAAGTTCCACGGCCTCACCCACCAGGAGAGCAAGTACCGCCAGCGCTACCTGGACCTGATCATGAACGAGTGCACGCGCCAGACCTTCCGCACGCGCACCCGCATCATCCAGTATCTGCGCGATTACCTGGATGGCCGCGGCTACCTGGAGGTGGAGACACCGATGATGCAGGTCATCCCCGGCGGTGCGGCGGCCCGACCCTTCATCACCCACCATCACGCCCTGGACATGCAGCTCTTCCTGCGCATCGCCCCGGAGCTCTACCTCAAGCGCCTGGTGGTGGGCGGCTTCGAGAAGGTCTACGAGATCAACCGCAATTTCCGCAACGAGGGGCTCTCCACCCGCCACAACCCCGAGTTCACCATGGTGGAGTTCTATGAGGCCTATGCCGACTACGAGGACCTGATGGACCTCACCGAGGACCTGTTGCGCCGCATGGCGGAGGCGGTGACCGGTTCCACCCAGGTGGCCTATCAGGGCAATACCTATGATTTCGGCAAGCCCTTCGCCCGGCTGACGGTGCGGGAGGCGATCCTGCGCTATGGGGCGGACCAGGGCATCACCGCGGCGGACCTGGCCGACCTGGCGGCCGCCCGTGCCCTGGCCGGCCGGCTGAGGTTGGCCATCAAGCCGACCTGGGGCCTGGGCAAGGTGCAGATGGAGATCTTCGACCAGGTGGCCGAGCACCAGCTCAAGGACCCGACCTTCATCACCCAGTATCCCACCGAGGTCTCGCCCCTGGCGCGGTGCAACGACCAGAACCCCTTCGTCACCGACCGGTTCGAGTTCTACGTCGGCGGCCGCGAACTCGCCAACGGCTTTTCAGAGCTGAACGATGCCGAGGATCAGGCGGAGCGCTTCCGTCGCCAGGTGGCGGAGAAGGACGCCGGCGACGAAGAGGCCATGCACTTCGACGCCGACTATGTGCGCGCCCTGGAGCACGGCATGCCCCCCACGGCGGGGGAGGGCATCGGCATCGACCGCCTGGTGATGCTCTTCACCGATTCGGCCTCCATCCGCGATGTGCTCCTCTTCCCCCACCTGCGGCCGGAGGATTGAGCTCCCAAGCCTGAACCCCAAAACCTCATCTCCGCGACCTGAGCCTCAGAACCGCACCCGCACCCGGTAGCTGAGCTCGGTCTCTCCCTCAGGCGGGATCTCGATCTCCCACTCCGCCAGGTTGGCGGCGACCTTTTGGTGGGGGTGGCTGGACTCCAGCATCTGCCAGTCCCCGGGGATGGGTTCCCGGACCTTGACCTTGACAGCCTCGGGCTTGGCGTTGCGCAAGCGGATGCGGTAGGCGGTTTCGAACTGGTATTGCCAAGGTCCCATGCCTGACAGCTTGACGAAATCGGTCTGGGTCTTGTCAGCGGTGACGTCGAAGGCCTCACCGAGTTTGAGGCGGAGGGTCTCGTTCTTAGGGGTGTGG
>SBFV01000352.1 GCA_006227775.1 Gammaproteobacteria bacterium
GTGTGCCGGCCAAGCCGGGCGAGAAAGTGGAGCGGGTGGCGGACGCCAGTCTGGCAGGCCTGGACTTCGGCCGGCTCAAGGGCAAGCTGGCCCTGCCTGTGGCGGGGGAAATCCAGCACCGCTTCGGCCAGAACCGGCCCGGTGGCGGCCCCGCCTGGAAGGGTTTGTTCATCCGCGCCCGCCAGGGCCAGGAGGTGCACGCCGTGGGCACAGGCAAGGTGGCCTTCGCCGACTGGCTGCGGGGCTTCGGCAACCTGCTGATCATCGACCACGGCGGGGGTTACCTCAGCCTATACAGCAACAATGAAAGCCTGTATAAACAGCCGGGTGACAGAGTGCGGGCGGGGGATGTCATCGCCGCCGCGGGCAATACCGGTGGTCAGGAGGATACGGGTCTCTACTTCGAGCTCCGCCACCAAGGCAAGCCCTTCGACCCCATGAATTGGGTAGCAAGCAGGTAACGTGGATCCATGTCCGGACGACTCAAACAATTCAGTCTGATCGGTCTCGGTGCGGTGCTCGGCGCCGCCCTGACCCTCAACTACTCCGCCATCGCCGAGCGGGAATACGAGCCGCTGCCCTTCGAGGACCTGCGCGCCTTCACCGAGATCTTCGGCAAGATCAAGAGCGACTACGTCGAGCCGGTCGAGGACAAGAAGCTGATCACCGAGGCCATCAACGGCATGTTGTCCGGCCTTGATCCCCATTCCTCCTACCTGGATCCCGAGGCCTTCAAGGAGCTTCAGGTGGGTACCCAGGGCGAGTTTGGCGGCCTGGGCATCGAGGTCGGCATGGAAGACGGCTTCGTCAAGGTGGTGGCCCCCATTGAGGACACCCCGGCCTTCCGGGCCGGCATCAAGAGCGGCGACCTGATCATCAAGCTGGACGAGACACCGGTGAAGGGCATGTCCCTCAACGATGCCGTCAAGAAGATGCGCGGCAAGCCCGGTACCGACATCGTCCTCACCATCCTGCGCAAGGGCGAGAGCAAGCCGGTGGTGGTGACCATCACCCGCGCCGTCATCAAGATCAAGAGCGTCAAGTTCAAGCTGGTGGAGTCGGGCTACGGCTATGTCCGCGTCACCCAGTTCCAGGAAAGCACCGGCGAGAACCTGGCCGCTGCCCTCAAGTCCCTGCACGAGGAGAACAAGGGTGACCTCAAGGGCCTGGTGCTGGACCTGCGCAACGACCCCGGCGGTCTCCTCAACACCGCAGTGGGGGTGGCCGGTTCCTTCCTCAAGCCGGGAGAACTGGTGGTCTACACCGACGGACGCTCCGAGGACGCCAAGATGCGCCTCAACAACAGCCGTGAGCATTACCTTCGCCCGGGCGAGTCCGACTACCACAAGGGCCTGCCGGCCTGGGTCCAGAAGGTGCCGATGGTGGTGTTGGTCAACGGTGGTTCTGCCAGCGCCTCCGAGATCGTCGCCGGTGCCCTGCAGGATCACAAGCGGGCCCTGGTCGTCGGGACCCAGACCTTCGGCAAGGGCTCGGTGCAGACCATCCTGCCCCTGAACAACGGCACCGCCATCAAGCTGACCACTGCGCGTTACTACACGCCCAATGGTCGTTCCATCCAGGCCAAGGGCATCGAGCCCGATATCGTCGTCGAAGAGGCCACCATCCAGTCCGGCGAGGCGCCCCGCATCGATGTGCGCGAGGCCGACCTGGCCGGCCACCTCATGAACGGTGACGAAGAGCAGCCACAGAAGAAGGCCAAGCCGGTCGAGGACAAGGCCAAGCCGGACAAGGATGCCAAGAAGGACCCCAAGGACAAGCTGGAGCCGGGCGAGATCGTGTCCAAGTCGGATTACCAGTTCAATCAGGCCTTGATCCTGCTCAAAGGACTGCACCTGCTGCAGGGACGCTGAGCCAGAGCGAGGGAGGGGGATGACGACACCCTGCGACGTAAACAAGCGACGCGAGATCGTTTTCCACCCCACGCCTCCCGGCCAGGTGGACTCCGCCCTGGCCTTTCTGAGTGAATTGCCCAATCTCCAGGCAGAGCGCACCGATGTCCATCTCGTCGAGGTGAGCTACTGCATCCAGGAATACACCCTGGAATCCATCGAGACGGCCCTGATCCGCATCGGTTGCCATCTGGAGGCCACCTTGCTGATCCGGCTCAAGCGCGCCCTCTACTACTACGTGGAGCGCATCCAGCGTGAGAACATGGCCTTGCCTGAGATTCACACCAAGGACTACAGCATGGCCCATGCCGAGGTCTGGAAGAGTCGTCCCCATGGCGACCATGACGATACCCCGGCGGAGTGGCGGCAGTACAAGTGAGTGATGAGTGACGAAGTGACAGTGTGACTTAGCCCCGCTCGCCGCATTAACTGTCACGCCTCACTCCGTCACCGACCCGGAATGAACGATAACCAGCTTCTCCGCTATTCCCGCCATCTGCTCCTGAATGAGATCGGCATCCCCGGTCAGGAGCGGATCTTGGCTGCCCATGCCCTGGTGGTGGGAGCGGGCGGCCTGGGTTCGCCGGTCGCCCTCTACCTGGCCGCGGCCGGTGTGGGCCGGATCACCCTTTGCGATCATGATCAGGTCGACATGACCAACCTGCAGCGCCAGATCGCCCATGACATGGCGAGCCTGGGCGTGAACAAGGCGGCCTCGGCGGCGCGGCGGATGAATGCGATGAATCCGGAGGTGGCGGTGGCCGTCCTGGAGGAACGACTGGCCGGCGAGCGGCTGGATGCCCTGGTCGCGGCGGCGGACGTGGTATTGGACTGCAGCGACAACTTCGCCACCCGCCATGCCGTCAACCGCGCCTGCGTCAGGCATCGCAAGCCCCTGGTGTCAGGGGCGGCAGTGCGCTTCGACGGCCAGGTGAGCGTGTTCGACCTGCGCGATGACCGGGCGCCCTGCTATGCCTGCCTGTTTCCCGAGTCGGCCGACGAGGCGGAGATGCGCTGCGCCGAGTTCGGCGTCTTCGCGCCCCTGGTCGGCGTGGTGGGCGCCCTCGAGGCGGCCGAGGCCCTGAAGGTGATCATGGGGGTGGGGCAGAGCCTGTCCGGGCGGCTCCTGCTCTATGACGCCCTTGCCGCGGAGTGGCGCCCGATCCGGTTGAGGCGGGATCCGGCCTGCCCGGTCTGCGCCAGTCGGTCTTAGGCGGTCGGCACCGGCGCCCTGGCCCCGGCCAAGGCGGTGGCCAGGAACTGCCACTGGGTTTCCCAGTGTTCCGTCGGCAGGCGGCGAAAGCCGCTCTTCACGAATTGCTGCCAACGTCCCATCACATAGGCCAGGATCAGGTTGGCAGCAGCCCCGGTCTCGACTCCGGAAGCCAGGCCCCCCTCGCTGGCGGCGATGCGCAGGGACTGTTTCAGACTGACCTCGAGACGGTCCATGAGCTGGTTCATGCGCGCCTGGAGGCGCGCATGTTCGTTGACCAGGACCTCGCCGGTGAGCATGCGGGTCATGCCCCGGTTCTTCTCGGCGAAGCCCAGCAGCATCTGGGTGATGGCGCGCACCTGATCCAGGCCCCGCCCCTCGCTGCAGATCTTGTTGACTAGGCCGAACAGGGTGGTCTCGATGAACTCGATCAGCCCCTCGTACATCTGGGCCTTGCTGGCGAAATGACGGTACAGGGCGGCCTCAGACACCTCCAGGCGGCCGGCCAGGGCTGCGGTGGTGATCTTCTCCGGCGTCGGGGATTCCAGCATCTCGGCCAGGACTTGCAGGATCTGCAGCTTGCGCTCTCCGGTTTTGGGCATGCGCACCTCTCGCTAGGGGGTTGGGGCGGCGCTGGCGCCGCAGGCTGGGATCGGCAGGGGTTCACCCCGGAAGCATTCGGTGTGGCGGGGCCCGTCGATGAACATCTCGATGTCGTACTCATCCACGGCCTGGCGCAGCCGGTGGCTGAAGGCCTCGGGCTCGGCCACATCGGCATAGACCTCCATCCAGAGGCGCGCCTCGTCGCATTTCTGCAGGAGCTGGCCGGCCACCCCGGTTCGGCAGGTCAGGCGCGCCATCATGCCGCGCACGGCCCGCTCGCATTCGGCCGCGTCGCCCTCGATGCGGTACCAGACATAGAAGTGGGTGGTCACAGGCTGTAGGGCAGCGGCATGAAGCTGAGCTGGGGGCCGGCCGGGCCACCCAGGTGGACATGGCCGTCCTCGTAGCTGTCGATGCGCAGCACCACCAAGAGGTCCGTGCCGCCGCCGGGGGCAGGGGCGGCATTGGCGACCATGCCGGCCGTCTGGTCGGGCAGCACCGGGCTGTACACCTCGTCGCCGGCCTTGGCCTCGGCGTCCACGTGGGCCAGGTACATGCGGCGCTTCAGCTTGCCCAGGTACTGGGTGCGAGCGACGATCTCCTGGCCGGGATAGCAGCCCTTCTGGAAGCTGACCCCATGCAGGATCTCCATGTTGGCCATCTGGGGCACGAACTGGTCCTGGGTGGCCGCCTGGATGACGGGGATGCCGCCGCTGGTGAGCAGCCAGGCCCAGGCCGGGCTGCCGACCGGGCGGGCCTTGGCGGCCAGCTTGTCCCACAGGGCGGGGGCGGCCGCCGGTTGCACCAGGAGGTCGAAGCGTTCAGTGCCCAGGCGCAGGGCGAGGGCGGTATCGTTTTGACCAACGCTCATGGGGCTGGCGCCAACCTGTAGCCCCAGCGTTTCGGCCAGGAGGACCTCAGCCCCGGGACCGGCGAGACCGAGGCGGACCCACTCGTCGCTGGCGTCCCGGGCCTTGACCTTGGCCCGCAGAATGAACATGGACAGGCGCTTCTGGATCGCCTCCCGCAGGTCGGCCGGCAGCATCAGCAGGAGTTCGTCGCCCCGCTTGAGGACCAGGAAGTTGGCCAGCATGCGGCCCTTGGCCGAGCAGAGGGCGGCAAAGACTGCATTGGCCTGGCTCAGGTCGCGCAGGTCGTTGGTGACGAGGTTGTGCAGGAAGGTCTGGGCCTCTTCGCCGGCGAGGGCGATCAGGCCCCAGTCGGACAGGTCGGCGAGCACCAGCCCGCCCCGGGTGCTTTCGAGTTCGGATGCGGCGTCGCCGAAGTGGGCAACCACCTCGTGCTCGAGGCAAGCCCCTTTTGTGAGTAGGTATTCACTCCAGGCAGAAATCATGTCACACGGGCCTTTAAGTTTTGAACCCGGATAAATTACTGGGCCAGGTCAGGAAAGGCAAGCCGGATCAGCGCTGGCCGACAAGGTCGGCCGATGCCGCGGGAATCAACCCAGACCAAGGCGGTATGGCCGAGCCGCAGCAGGAAGGTGCGGCTTACCTCCCTGCATGGATTTACTTGCGGATGGGCGTGACCAGGAGGGTATGGATGCGGCGGCTGTCGGCCCGGGTGACCTGGAAGCGGAAGTCGCCGATCTCGATGCTCTCGCCCCGCTTGGGCAGGTGGCCAAAGGCATTCACCACCAGTCCGCCGACGGTGTCATATTCCTCCTCCGGCAGGTCTGCCCCCAGGGTCTCGTTGAAGTCGCCGATCTCGGTCTGGGCCTTCACCCGGTAGTGGTTGCCCTTCTCCTGAAGGATGTTGTCCTCCGACTCGTCATAGTCGTACTCGTCCTCGATGTCGCCGACGATCTGCTCCAGCACGTCCTCGATGGTGACCAGGCCAGCCACGCCGCCGTACTCATCGACGACGATGGCGATGTGGTTGCGGGAGGAGCGGAATTCCCGGAGCAGGACATTGAGTCGCTTCGATTCCGGCACGAACACCGCCGGGCGGAGGATCTCGCGCAGGTTGACCTCCTCGTCGGTGCAAAGGCGGAGCAGATCCTTGGCCAGGAGGATGCCGAGGATGTTGTCCCTTTCACCGTCCACCACCGGGAAGCGGGAATGGGCCGTCTCGATGACGAAGGGCAGGATCTGCTCGTGGGGATCGTTGATGTCCACCACGTCCATCTGGGCCCGGGGAATCATGATCTCGCGCACCTGCATTTCCGAGACCTGCATCACCCCCTCGATCATGGACAGGGCGTCGGCATCGAGCAGATTGCGTTCGTAGGCGGAGTGGAGAAGCTCGAGGAGCTCCTCCCGGTTGTCCGGCTCCGGTGAGAGCCAGGCGGTGATACGTTCGATCAGACTAGGTCGGGAACTACTGTCGTCATTCATAGGTGAGGTAGGGGTCGGGGAATCCCAACCTCCGCATGATAAAGCCTTCTACCGCCTCCATGGCAATGGCCTCCGTCTCACCCAGCTCGTGATCGTAGCCCTGCAGGTGGAGCATGCCGTGCACCACCATGTGGGCATAGTGGGCCAAGAGCGGTTTGCCTTGCTCTGCGGCCTCGCGTGTGATGACCGGGGCACAGAGGACGATGTCACCGCCCAGGATGTGGGTCGCCTCGCTGCCGTAGTCGAAGGTGAGGACGTTGGTGGCGTAGTCCTTGCCACGGTAGTCCCGGTTCAGCTGGCGGCCTTCCTCGGCATCCACCAGGCGCAGGGTGACCTCGGCCGGCTGCAGGAGGGCCGCCTTGGCCCAGAGGCGCAGCTGCCTGCGGTCCGGCAGGCCGGTCTTGTCGACGGCGTACTGGATGGCCAGGGTCAGTGTGAGCCCGTCAGTCGCCATGGCTGTCCTTGGCGCCCGAGGCCTGCTGCCAGGCATCGTAGGCGTCGATGATCCGGGCCACCAGGGGGTGGCGAACCACGTCGTCGTTCCGGAACTCGGTGAAGGCAATGCCGCGCACGTCCCTGAGGATCTGGCGCGCTTCCACCAGGCCGCTCTTCTGGCCACGGGCCAGATCGATCTGGGTAATGTCGCCGGTGACCACCGCCTTGGAGCCGAAGCCGATGCGGGTGAGGAACATCTTCATCTGTTCCGGCGTGCTGTTTTGGGCCTCGTCCAGAATGATGAAGGCGTGGTTGAGGGTGCGGCCGCGCATGAAGGCCAGGGGTGCGATCTCGATGACCTGGCGCTCGAAGGCCCGGGTGGCCTTGTCGAAGCCCATCAGGTCATAGAGGGCATCGTAGAGGGGGCGCAGGTAGGGGTCCACCTTCTGAACCAGGTCGCCGGGAAGGAAGCCCAGACGCTCGCCGGCCTCGACGGCGGGGCGGACCAGGACGATGCGCTTGACCAGGTCCCGCTCCAGGGCATCCACCGCGCCGGCCACGGCGAGATAGGTCTTGCCGGTGCCGGCGGGGCCGATGCCGAAGGTGATGTCGTGCTCCTGGATCTGGCGGATGTACTGGTTCTGCCGGGCGGTTCGCCCATGCAGGCCCTGCCGGCGCGTCATCAGCACCGGCATGTTGTCCTCCGTCTCCTCGCTCGGCTCGGGCTTGTGCGCCACCTCTACCAGGGCGAGTTGGATGTCGTCGATGTCCAGGGGCTTGCGGGCGCGCTGGTAGAAGTCCTTCAGCAGCAGGGCGGCCCTTTCCACCTGGGGGTCGGGGCCGGTGAGATTGAAGACCTCGCCCCGGCGGGCGATGTTCACGTTCAGGGCCGTCTCGATCTGGCGCAGGTTTTCGTCAAGGACGCCGCAGAGGTTGGCCAGGCGATGGTTGTCGGTGGGGGTGAACTTGACCTGCATCAGGCGGCTTCGGCAACCATGAGGATCTCCCCGCGCAGGCTGTTGGGCAGGGCCCGGGTGATGCGCACATCGACGAAATGGCCGATCAGGCGCGGGTGGCCGGCAAAGTTGACGACACGGTTGTTCTCGGTGCGCCCGGCCAGTTCCTGGGCATCCTTCTTCGATGGGCCTTCCACCAGCACCCGCTGCACGCTGCCCACCATGGCCGCGCTGTAGGCCTTGACCTGCCTGTCCAACTGGGCCTGGAGGCGATAGAGGCGCTGCAGCTTCTCCTCCTGGGGCACGTCGTCGTGGAGGGAGGCCGCCGGCGTGCCGGGCCGCGGACTGTAGACGAAGCTGAAGGAGTGGTCGAAGTTGACCTCCTCCAGGAGGCGCAGGATCGCCTCGAAGTCGGCCTCGGTCTCACCGGGGAAGCCGACGATGAAGTCGGTGGCCAGGGCGATATCGGGTCGGGCCTCGCGGAGCCGACGGATGATGGACTTGTATTCCAGGACCGTGTAGCCCCGCTTCATCGCGGCGAGGATGCGGTCTGAGCCGGACTGGACGGGCAGGTGCAGATGGGAGACGAGCTTGGGGACCTTGGCGTAGACGTCGATCAGGCGTTGGGTGAATTCGCGCGGATGGGAGGTGGTGTAGCGGATGCGCTCGATGCCGGGAACCTCCGCCACCAACTCCAAGAGCAGGGCGAAGTCGGCCACCTCGCCGTCGGACCCTTCCGCCTTGTTCATCAGGCCACGGTAGGCGTTGACGTTCTGGCCGAGCAGGGTGACTTCCTTCACGCCCTGGCCAGCCAGGTGGGCCACCTCGGTCAGGACGTCCTCAAGGGGCCGGGAGACCTCCTCGCCGCGGGTATAGGGCACGACGCAGAAGGTGCAGTACTTGCTGCAGCCCTCCATGATGGAGACAAAGGCGGTTGCGCCCTCCACCCTGGCTGGCGGCAGGTTGTCGAACTTCTCGATCTCCGGGAAGCTGATATCCACCTGGGCCCGGCCTGAATCCTTGCGGCGCACCAGCATCTGGGGCAGGCGGTGCAGGGTCTGGGGCCCGAATACCAGGTCGACGTAGGGCGCCCGCTGGACGATGGCCGCCCCCTCCTGGCTGGCGACGCAGCCGCCGACCCCGATGATCAGGTCAGGATTCCTCTGTTTCAGGTGCTTGACCATGCCCAGGTCGGTGAACACCTTCTCCTGGGCCTTCTCCCGCACCGAGCAGGTATTGAACAGGATGACGTCCGCCTCTTCCGGATTCTCGGTCGTCTCGTAGGCCTCGGCGCCCAGTACGTCGGCCATCTTGGCCGAGTCGTACTCGTTCATCTGGCAGCCGAAGGTCTTGATGAATACTTTGCGGGTCATGACTGCGTTACGGCCGGATGGATCAGCATGATTATCCGTCAGCAGCGGGGAAGGGACCAGGGTATATGAGGCATGGAGAAAATGGTGGTGATGGGCAGAATTGAACTGCCGACCTGCGGGTTATGAATCCGCCGCTCTAACCAACTGAGCTACATCACCCCGGCTTCCCGGCATGTTGCGCACCAGCGCACATTTTCTTGACGGGAAGGAAAAACGAGCCGCGCATTATCCGAATAGGGTCTTGAAATGTCAAGGATTACAAGGGCTTGCCGGGATGCGTCGGCCACGGATGGGTGGCAGCTGACGGTGCGGCCATTGTTGCCGTGCCCAGGCCCAGAATTCGGGGACAGACACCACCCTCCGGTTTGATGCCATGCCCAGGAATTCAAGGGCGGACTGCAGGCTCGGGAGTGGCCTTGCGGGATCAATAGGAGCGGCGAGGGTTTGCTTGCTCAGCTTCAGGCCATCATTGTCGAGTGCGACAGGCAGGTGCATGTAGGTCGGGGTCGGCAAGCCAAAACAATGCTGCAACGCAATCTGCCGCGGCGTTGAGGTCAACAGGTCGGCGCCCCGGACAACGTGGGTGATGCCTTGTGCAGCATCGTCGACCACAACCGCAAGCTGGTAGGTAT
>SBFV01000436.1 GCA_006227775.1 Gammaproteobacteria bacterium
GAGCTGAGGTGGCCTCGATGGATCGGGCGGCGGAACGGCCCCAGGATGGCCTGGTGGTCGTCCGACACGGAGCCGACCTGGCGATCGAGGACCCCCACGGACGGGTCTGGCATTGCCTGGCACGGCAGAACATCGGCCATCCGGTCTGCGGTGATCGGGTGGTCTGGCAGCGGACCGGCCCCGACCGAGGCGTGGTCACCGCCATCCAGGATCGCGCCAGCGTCCTCGCCCGACCGGATTACAGCGGTCGCGCCAAGCCATTGGCGGCCAACCTGACCCAAGTGGTGGCGGTCCTGGCCCCCCAGCCGGAACCCAGCACCTACCTGCTGGACCAATACCTCGCGGCCACGGAACACCTTGGGGTCAAGGCCCTGATCGCCTGCAACAAAATGGATCTGCTGGATGCCGCCGGCCAGGCCGTCCTGACGGAACGGCTGGCCCTCTACGTCCGCATCGGTTATCCCCTGGTCTTCCTGAGCCTGCGAGAGGGGCAGGGACTGAGGGCCCTGGTATCGCGGCTCTCGGGGGAGACCAGCATTCTGGTGGGCCAATCAGGGGTTGGCAAGTCCTCCCTGGTCAAGGCCCTGTTGCCGGATCTGGCAATCCAGATCGGGCGACTCTCCCAGGCCACCGGCCTCGGCCGGCACACCACCTCCGCCGCGACCTGTTACCGGCTCCATGGTGGGGGCTTTCTCATCGATTCGCCCGGCGTGCGCAGTTTCCGCCTTACCCTGGACGAGCCGGTTGAGCTGGTGAACGGCTTTCGCGAGATCGCTCCCCTCATCGGCCAGTGTCGCTTCGCCAATTGTCGTCATGACCGCGAACCGGGCTGCGCCCTCAAGGCGGCGATCGCGACGGGGGAGTTGCATCCGGAACGTCTGGCCAATTTTCTTCACCTGGCCGCCGCCCTGGAGCGAGCCGGCAAACGCTATTGACGCAACGAGAGGAGGCACCATGGCCTACTGGCTGATGAAATCCGAACCCCATGTCTTTGGCATCGACCACCTCGTCGCCGCCCCCCACCAGACCGAACCTTGGGATGGGGTGCGGAACTATCAGGCCCGCAACATGATGCGTGATCAGATGCGGCTGGGCGATCGGATCTTCTTCTATCACTCCAACTGCGCCACGCCGGGTATCGTCGGCATCATGGAGGTGGCGCGGGAGGCCTACCCGGATCACACCGCCTTCGACCCTCAGGCCAAGTACTACGACCCCAAGAGCGATCCGGACCAGCCGCGCTGGTACATGGTGGATGTGCGTTACGTTCGCCACCTCAGGCGCAACATCAGCCTCACCGAGCTCAAGGCTTACGCTGGCGGTCCCCTGGCCGGCATGCCCCTGGTGCGGCAGGGCAATCGGCTGTCGGTAATGCCCGTGACGCCGGCGCAGTGGGAATTCATCCTGTCCCTGGAATCTTCTAACCCCTAGCCGCGGTCCCGAGGATCATGGCGGCCAGCCGTTTTCACCCCCCGGTGCAAGCGCCTGGCTCGCCTGTTGAGGTCCGGTGAAAAAGCTTGGTCCGCCTTGCATGCAAAGGGGGGGAACCTGACCTGCCAGCCATGCTACAAGAGTCGGACCACCGCCTCCCGCTGCAAACCCAAGGCCTGGACCCCCAGTTTGAGCCCCTGCTCCGCGAAGGTATCCAGGTCCCCCCATCGGTCGTCGCTGCCCATGATTTCCGACAGGTTCGCGTTGACGAAGCGCAAGCGATAACGGCCCTGGCCCTGTTCCCGCGGTGGGGTGACCTCGGCGCAGACATAGAGGATCGGCTCGCGCTGCCCCAAGGGGACGAAAGCCAGGATGTAACGAAAGGCACGGGCGTCGCCACTCTCGATCTCCCCCAGGAGCGTGGCGCTATGGTCGCCGATCTGATAGCGGCGCTTGGGAATGGCGGTACGGATGATGGGCTTGTCCTGCATGGTGGTCCCCCTGATGGCGATGGCCTGGAATTGGTGGCGCCAGTCACGAATCCAATGCCGCTGACCCTGGACAGCCTGAGATAAGGGCGAGGCCAGCGCCAGCGGGCGTCCCTCCGGATGCTCGGTTCAAGGGGAAGCCAACACCAGCAGGCGTCCCTCCGGATGATGAAAATCCGGCACGGGGGCGGGGTGAGCCAGGGCCCAATAGCTCAGTCCCCCCCCAAGGGCCTCGACCACCGCCGTCAGACCGAGTACCAGGGTATGTCCCCCCTCCTCTTGAGGCAATAGCCTGGCCGGGACCCGGGCGCGAAGGCGCCAGAGGTGGCGGTGGCGCTGGCACCGGCCGTGAGGCGCGTTATCCGGACGCGTCACCTCGGGTGGAGCCAGAGGAACGCGATAGTCGGCGAAGGCATAGCAGGCCCACTCCCCCGACGGCGAGAAATTGAACTCCCGATAGCCGCTCTCACCCCTGACGCCGAGGAAGGCCTCACAGCAGCTATGGCGCCAGAGCCCGTCCTGGCGGGAGGCTGTCCGCCGGGGCGGGATGACCAGCGCTCGTCGCGGTGCCGCCAGCCGATAATCCAGCGCCAGGTCCCCCGTCTGGGTCCAGGCCCACCGGACGTGCATCTGACAAGCAGGCGGCGCGGGGCTGGTGGGGTGGCAGACCAAGGGTAGCCAGTGCCGTAACTCGCGACCGGATTGGGCCGCACGACCTACTTTTCCCGCAGGACCCGATCGGGTCTTGTGGCCAGACCCGGACTTTCGGCCCCCCACCCCCTGCCGGGTGGTGGCCCCTGGCGTTCCGCGCCGCCTTGACGCCAGCCGCCTGGCAACCCACTTCTTACTCATCCGCGATCGTATCCTCGGGAGAAAAGGCCATGACTGCTGCCGCCAATTTGGAGGCCCTGCTGGCGAAGGGGCCTGACACGGCCCTGTTGCGTTACAGCCTGGGCAACGAATATCTGAAACAGGGCGATCTGGACCGGGCGATCGCGCATCTGGCCATCGCCACTCGCCTGGACCCGCGCTATTCCGCCGCCTGGAAGCTCCACGGCAAGGCCTTGCAGGCCGCCAGACGCCCGGACGAGGCCATCGCCATCCTCGACCAGGGTATCCAGGTCGCCGAGGAGCGGGGGGATATCCAGGCCGCCAAGGAGATGCGGGTATTCCGCCAGCGCGCTCTGAAGCAACTGGATGCCGCCCAACGGACGGGATCGCCCTGATCATGGCCGGAGCGTAAGTCGGTTCTGGTTTGCAGCATCCCTAGACTGGGACGACGGACAGTGTCCCACCGCCAGCGCCACCTGTCTCATCCGTCGCTTCAGGTCCTGAGGCCGTGGCTGAATACATCTGGCCCCGTCCTCCTCCATCATAACCCCAGCCCCACACAGAAGGATTCGGGGATGAGCCGGAGCACCTATAGTCCTCGCCCATCGATTTTCGGTGTCTCCGGAGCGGGGGGCGTCTGGCGGGGGACGCCGTGAATACGTCCCTGTAGGCTTGACGACCGCC
>SBFV01000037.1 GCA_006227775.1 Gammaproteobacteria bacterium
GCTGAGGATGTTGACGATATCGGCGCGCAGGGAGCCGCCCCAGCGCTGGAATTCATCGACCTCGAGGCGGTTGGCCCCGGGGCGGGTGACCAGTTGCGGCCGATCGAGGAAGTCAGGCACCGTGACCGGCCCGATGCCCAGGCTGAGGTCCCCTTCCGTCAGGCTGCCCTGGCGGTCCCGGGCCTCGGGCAGGGGGGAGAGGGCATGGAAACTGGCCGGAGGGGTGGAGGCGCAGCCGGCGAGCCAGACCAGTACCGCCAGCAGCAAACCCAAGCGCGGTCCAGGCATCCGTCCCAATCCCGTTGCAGTTCCTGCTCCTACTCGTCCTCCTATTCGCGCTCTCGGCTCCGCTTCCAGGGCCGACTGGGTGCCGAGCCCTGATCGCCTTACCTGATGGCCGCTCCCGACCCTGCCCACCCACGGTACCCAGCACGCGCTCATCTTGCCCCCTTGCCCTTGATCAGGGCCTCCGGATGTCGTTCCAGATAGTCCGCCAGGTCGCGGATGGCGCGGGCGGCGGTGGCGAGTTCCGTCAAGGCCCGCTTGATATCCTGATAGAGGACCGTGTCCGGGGCGATGACCTCCTGGGCGGACTTGAAGGTCGCGCGCAACTGGTCCACGGCGGCGTCCAGCTTGGGCAGGGTCCGCTCGTCCACCACCTGCGCCGCGGAGCGCAGGGTCCGCAGGCTGGCCTCCAGTTCCACCACGGAGTTGGCCAGGGCCTCCGAGTTCAGGATACCCTTGGCGCCGCGGACCGCTTCCCGCAGATCGCTACCGATCTCCTCGACGGGCAGGTTATCCAATTTACCCAGCAGGCTGCTAACCTTGTTGCCGAGATCGTCCAGGGGAGCGGGTACCGTGGGGATCACGGCCAGGTCGCCCCGCCGCCCGAGGATAGCGGTCGGGGCCTTGGGGTGCAGATCCAGGTCGACGTAGAGCTTGCCGGTCAGCAGGCTGGCGGTCTTGAGTTGGCCGCGCAACCCCTTCGCCACCAGTTCCGCCATGACCTCGCCCTCCTTCCCGGCTTCCACCCGAGGGGCGTCCGCGATCCGCTCCGGTTCCAGTTCAATCAGCACCGGAATCTGGATGTTTCGATGATCCGGGTCGAAGTCCAGGCGGATATCCAGCACCTGACCGATCTTTATCCCCCGCACCATCACCGGGGCGCCGATCTCCAGACCATGCACCGAGCCCTCGAAATAGAGCAGATAGCTCACGCGCCGGGTATAGAGGGTCTCGCTGGCCTTCTCCTGGCTGGCATAGAGGGGGAAGGCCTGGTTATCGCTCGCGGGGGTGCCCTCGGCCTCCAGGGTGCGGACGTTCTCGAAGGCGACCCCGCCGATGAGAATGGAGAGCAGGGAGTCCGTCTCCACCTTGATGCCCTCCGCGGTAAGGCGGACGTCGATGCCGCTGGCGTTCCAAAAGCGGGTATTGGTCAGGACCAGGCGCTCATAGGGCGATGACACGAAGACGCGGATACTCACCCCCTGGTTGTCCGGGTCCAGCTCGTAACTGACTACCTGGCCAACCTGGATGGCGCGGTAGAAAACCGGAGAACCGATGTTCAGGGAGCCCAGACTGTCGGCCTTGAGCAGAAAGTGCTTACCCGGCTCCGCGGTCGTCACCAGGGGCGGGGTATCGAGACCGCTGAATTCCCGCCGGGGCTCGCCGGCAATCACGGGATCGATGGCGATATAGGGGCCGGAGAGGAGGGTCTCCAGGCCGGTCACCTCGGTGGCGGAGATGCGTGGCCGGGCCACCCAGAAGCGGGTGCCGTCGGTGAGGTAGCGCTCGCTCCCCGCCAGCAGGCGGGCCTTGACCAGGGCGTGGGTCAGATCCGGACTGACGCTGATGCCGGTGACCTGACCGATCTCCACATCCATGAACTTGACCTTGGTCCGCTCGGCCTGGAGGCCGGTGGCGGACTTGAAAGCAATCTCAATCTCCGGGCCCCGCTCGCTGTAGCTCTTCCAGGCCAGCCAGCCCCCAATGGCCAAGGCCAGCAAGGGGATCAGCCACACCGCGGACAGGCGCCCCGCCGGGGCCAGCTCGGCCTCCGGCAGGGAGGCGACATCGGCATCAGGTACGCGGTCTTGCTCCATGGTCCCTCTCTTGGCGGCCATCCCAGATCAGGCGGGGGTCGAAACTCCGGGCGGCGAGCAGGGTGAGCACCACCACCGCGGCGAAAAAGGCGGCCCCCGGCTGGGCGACGACATTGGCGATATTTCCCAGTTGCACCAGGGCCACCAGAATGGTGACCACGAAGATATCGACCATGGACCAGCGCCCGACCAGTTCGAGGATGCGGTAGAGGCGGGTACGATCCCGCCGCCGCCAGTTCCAGCCCCAGCGGATGGAGGCCAGGAGCAGGGCCAGGATCAGAATCTTCAGCAGGGGCACGAAAATGCTGGCGACGAAGACCACCAGGGCCAGAGGCCACATGCCCGACTGGAGCAGATAAATGGCGCCGCTCAGGATGGTATCGCTTTGCACCTGGCCCAGGGATGTGGTCTGCATAATCGGCAGCAGGTTGGCGGGAAGGTAAAGAATGGTCGCGGCGACGAGCAGGGCGGTGGCACGCTGAAGGCTCCGGGGCTTGCGGTGGTGGAGGATGGCCCCGCAACGGGGACAGCGGCGGCGATCCCGTGCGTCGGGGGGGAGGTTCCAGGGGCTGATGAGCTCACAGCAGTGACAGACGAGCGTCGGTTCCCCCGGTTGGGGCGGTCGCCGTGGCGGCAGGGGAATGCGTGACCAGACGATATCCGGGTCCAGGCTGGCCTGGGCGGCGGCGAGAACCAGGATCAACAGGGCGAAGGCATAGAGACCAGCACCGGGGATGATCTCCGCCAGGTCCGCCAGCTTCACCGTGGAGACCAGGATACCCAGCATGAAGACATCCATCATGCCCCAAGGGGCCAGGGTCTTGACCTGGCGGAAGAGTCGACCGAAACCCGCCGGCAGCCGTCCGCGCCAGAGGGGGACCAGCACCAGCAGCAGAAGGAACAATTGCAGACCCGGCGCCAGAATGCTGGTGAAGAGCACCGCCCCCGCCAGTCCCCACATCCCCTCGCGGTAGAGATCGAACACGCCGCTGGCCAGGTTCGTGGCCTGGACCTGCCCGCGCATCTCCAGGGCGAGAAAGGGGAAGCCGTTGGCGGCGACGAACAGGATGAGTCCCGCCAGGGTAAGGGCCAGGGTACGGTCCAGGCTGGCTGGCCGGTGACGGCGCAGCAGTGCCCCGCAGCGGACGCAGCGCAGGATGGACCCTGGCCCCAAGGGCGGCATCCGCTGCAACAGGTCGCATTCCAGGCATTGGGTCAGGGCGTCGTGGACCATGGGGGGCGAACGAAATCGGGGCCTGTGGGAGACGAAAGCTGGCCATAGGGGTGCCAGCACGGCCCGGCGGTATCAGAAAATCCAGGCAATCAGGA
>SBFV01000071.1 GCA_006227775.1 Gammaproteobacteria bacterium
TGGAACTGCCCAGCTACCACCTGCCCACCCTCAAGGGGCTGGCGCTGCACACCTGGGAGCGCCTCAAGAGCTTTATCCTCAAGGCCGGCAAGATCATCGTCCCCATGGTCCTGGTGCTCAACCTGCTGAGCAGCCTGGGCACCGACGGTAGCTTCGGCCATCAGGAGGACGACCAGTCGGTGCTGGCGGCGGTGGGCCAGGGCATCATCCCGGTCTTCGCCCCCATCGGTCTCAAGGAGGACAACTGGCCCGCCGCCGTGGGCGTGTTCACCGGCATCCTCGCCAAGGAGGCGGTGGTAGGCACCCTGGACACCCTCTATTCCCGCCATGCCGCGGCGCATGGCGCAGAGCGGGCCCCGGCGGATCAGGCGGAGGCCGCCACCACCGCGGCGGCCGAGACCAGCTTTGATCTGGTGGTGGCCATGGGCGAGGCCTTCGCCACACCCTCCCCGCCAACCTGGCCGGCCTGGCCGATGCCGCCCTGGACCCCCTGGGGCTGAATATCGGCGACGTCAGTGACGTCCAGGCCGCCGCCGCGGCCCAGGAAGTGGACGCGGGCACCTTCGGCGCCATGGCCAAGCTCTTCGACGGTACCGCCGGCGCCTTCGCCTACCTGCTGCTGGTGCTGCTCTACTTCCCGTGCGTGGCGGTGCTGGGCGCCGTTTACCGCGAGCGAACCTGCGCTGGGCCAGCTTCATCGCCCTCTGGTCCACCGGCATGGGCTATGGCGTCGCCACCCTCTACTACCAGCTCGCCACCTTTGGCCAGCACCCGCTGCAATCCACCTCTTGGACCCTGGGCATCCTGCTGACTCTGGGGAAGCCCCCCATTGAGCGGGGCTTCCTTTTCTCAGACGTTCGCCTTGTCGTGGATCTGGAACTGGACGTTCTGAAAATGTTGCAGGGTCTCTTCGATAATACAGTGGTCCGCCACCCGCTTGACGGCGGCCATCCGGTCGCCGCAGTCAGCGTATGGCAGATGGACATCGACCTTGAAATTGGTCAGAAAGGCGGGCTGCTCGTTCTTCTCGAAGGCGGTCTCGACCCACAGCTCCCGGGTATCGATCCCTTGTTGTTCACAATAGTGGGCAACGAAGGCCGCGACACAGGCCCCCAGGGAGACCACAAAGAGATCAGGAGGCGTCGGGGCCCGCCCCTTGCCACCCATGGGCGGCGTAACGTCAGTGGTGATGCGCTGTCCGCCCACCTCGGTCGCGAACAGCATGTCTCCTTCATAGCGAGTTATGGCAGTAGGCATTTCTTGCTCCCATTCACGTTGAAATCAACGGGCGTCATTTCCCCGCCGGGGGTGCCGGCACGGGGCTGTAGGCCGTGACCGGATCGAGGTAATCGCTCAGGGCCTTGAACCCGCCCTGCAGGGCGAAGACCCGCTCAAAGTCGAGCTGGCGCAGGGCCACCACCGCCATGCCAGCCCTGATCCCGCTTTTGCACAGCACCACCACCGGGCGATCCTTGGGGATGCGCGCCAGATTCTCCGGCAGGAAGAGCTCATCGATCGGGATGCTCAGACTGCCCGGCAAGGCCAGGTTGAACACCGATACCTCCACCGGGGTGCGGATATCGAGCCCCACCAAGGGCTCGCCTTGCTTGATCATGTTCATGAAACCTTCCGGCTTCAGGCAGTGCAGTTCCTTGCCCGTCGCCTTTTCCTTGGCCGGCGCGAACATCTGGGCGTAACGGGCGGCCAGGTCCACGTCGTAGGACCAGGCCGGTGCGCTGAAGAGCGCCAGGGTAAGCAGAGCGCCGCCCAGTAGGGGTAGATGAAGCTTATTCATTTTCATCACTGGCCTCCATTTCTTACTACAGAGTATTTCATCATCTTCTGATTTGATCATAGACGGGCATCCCAGGATGGCGACACGGATCGACCCCGAAGTTGCGCCACATCAAGCACGAGTCGGATTTGATTGATTTTTAGGGCTTTACTGCGAAATATCATTGCCCATGACATCGCCTTGCCACCACCTGGGTAGAGAGGGCGTGAGCTAGCGCCTTCCCTATTGTTTATCCATGATATTTCGCATCGTATCCCGATCATTCCCGGAATTTTTAATCCAGCCTTGACCTGACGCAATCGATATCAGGTGAAGCTGATACCCTCCGGAAGGCTCGTCTATCATTATTTGCAAAGATAACGATATGCTTCAGTACCGGAGGGAGTCATGGGCACGCAAAGAACCGCCCTTGCGTTGGCCGCCGGGATTTTACTGGCAGGACAGGCGCTTGCAACCTGGGATTTCGATCATAGGCTGGCCGAGTCCTATGCCGGTCTTTTCGCGCCCGCCACCGCTGGACGGACGGGTAAGTCCCTGCACTGCGTTGAGCCGGAAGCCCTGCTGAAATGGCTCAGGCAAGGGGAGCCGGTAACGGGCCTCGATATCCGCACCCCAGCCGAGACCGCCGTCTTTGGCCTTGCCCTGCCGGACAGTCTGCATATCCCGCTGAACGAACTCTTCACCCCCGAACATCTCGACCAGGTCCCCCAGGATCGTAAGGTGATTGTTCTCTGCCAGAGCGGCATGAGGGCGGGCATGGCGGTCTTGGCCCTGCGCCATCTCGGCTATGACCAGGTTTACGTCCTGCAGGGCGGTTACAAGGGCCTGACCAGCTATCTCGAGCCCGGGACCGCCTATGCCCAGGCCCCGTCCCTCGTCCCCAGTGGGCGAGGTGGGGTTATCCCCGGCGAGCAAAGAGGCATTGTCACGAGCGGGCAAGCAAGCGTTGTCACCAGCAGCCCCGCGGGCGACCAGCCGCCGGCATCTCTCTCCGCCCCCCGGCAAGGTCGCAACCGGTCGCAAGTCCCGTCACCCCTGTCACTCTTGGTGCCATCCTCCCCTGGGGGCTTGCCTGGCTTGCCGGAGTGGTCAACCTGGAATCCCAGCGATTGGAGAGCGGGGTGGAGCCATCCTCTCATGGAGCCCTGGCCCGCGGCCGCTGGCACCGAGGGCTACCCCTCCTACGGGTACTTCTCCCACCGGTATCCTGGGTGGCGAAGTGGCCGCGCATATCCTCATTGGCGGACGGGTCCTGGTCCGCGGTCGTGGTACGGCTGGCGATGGCCCTTGACCCGGCCATCCCCTCCCCTGGCGCCTCCGCCATCCCCTCCGCCTTTACCCCCAGCGTTGCCCGGACCGCCCGTCGGGATGCCGCCGCCCTGACCCAGAGCCATCAGCCGCCTACCGGAGTTGATCGCCAGCGCCGACGCGGTGGTCTGTCCCAGCGACTGCAACTCCCACACGGCCTACCACCAGGTCAAACGCCCGTGTCGCCAGGCCGGAACCCCCTGTCTCTTCTATCAGGGGACGGGGGTTTCCAGCTTTGCCCTGGCCTTGTCCCGCCTCGCCACCGGTGAACAGAGCCTGAGCGGTGGCCCGGTCCTGAATAGCTGAGTGACCTTAAGGGTAT
>SBFV01000392.1 GCA_006227775.1 Gammaproteobacteria bacterium
GTCAAGACAACACTTGAGGAGGTAGAACCTCATGGCGTCGGTCGCTTCCTATATCCGTACCCAGGCATCAGTGACGGCGGTCATCAACATGATCGTCAACCCACTGATTTCTTGGCTCGGCAACCAAGCAAGGGACCCAACGACCATCGCGAACGTCGCCGTCGACATGGTCATTACCTGCCTGATCATGTCGACGGTGATCGCGTATTTTATCAGCGCGGGAACCCAAAAGGCCCTCAGGGCGGGCAAGCTTGAGGCCCGTTACCCAGAGCGCGGGAATGCACTCGCACGGTTACCCAAATCCTGGTTCCTCTTTGGGTTGTCGGTGGGTATCGGTTGCGCCCTGGTACTTGTGCCGCTGATGTTCGGGTTATTCAAGCTGTTCGGCGTGGAGGCGCTTCCCTTCTGGGGCCTGGCGGGCTTCAAAGCCATCTACACGGGAACCCTGGCCTATCTGGTCAGCAAATGGGTTATCGAGCGACAACTCGTGGCTTTCGCCTGACGGATCCCAGACGCCCCGCTATGGTCGGTCTGTGCGGCCGTCCAGTTTCGGTGCAGCATCCATCCCGGTTTCAGACGACCGGGGTGGAGGTCGAGTCACTGGCGCCCGATGGTCGCACCCCAAGTGCCGTAGGCGCACGCAAAGGGGCCTGGGGTGCGGGCCTCGTCGCGCAGGGGACCGGTGAAGTCTGCCTACGCTTTCAGGTTTAACCAACCTCGGATTTCCCCTTCACTGGAGATGGCGCTATGCATGCAGTTCCTCGCGTTTCGCGCCTTTGGCTGGGTGCGTTCCTTGGCTTCGCGTTGCAGGGTGGCCAACTTGGTGCGGAGGAAGACCCAGCGATAAGCTTTCCGTTCCGGGGTCTGATCGCGACCAACCCCCAAGGGGCCTACAGCTTCGTTGGCAACGACTATTTGGGACGCGCACTCGGGCTTGACGATTCCTCCGGGCTGCGCATCGGCGGATACCTTATCCCTGAGCTTGACTGGGTGGCAGCGGGCGGGGTGGAGCCCCAGTCGGTATTTGGCAGCATCGCACTGGGGTTGCACACTTTGCTCGACACCCAGAAGGCATTCGCTATCCCGGGCGGGACCTTGGGCGTAGAGTTTCTTTTCTCCTCCGGTGGGGCGAACAACAATGCGGCAGGTTCCGTCCAGCTATACACCAATATGACCGCGAATGATCCGATCAACCGGCAGGAGATGGCGCAACTCTGGTGGCACCAACGCCTGTTTGACGATCGGTTGCTCGTGCAAATCGGTAAGATGAACGGGGCAGGTCATTTCAATACCGTCTTACAGCCGGTCATCGTCAGTGAGCCCCATCTCCAGGACCGTGACATCAGCAACCTCATCTATGTGCCCGTGGGACTCAATCCGACCCTGTTCGGCAGGCTGCCCCCCTATCCCGAAACGGCCTACGGGGCGGTGGTGCATTTTCGGCCAACCGCGGATTTTTACCTCTCTTATGGGCTTTTTGATGGCAATATGGCTCGGGGCATAGCTACGGGTAATGAATGGTTGCCCGATTTCAACGAATACCTGTTCAACATTGCCGAAGTCGGCTATGCCTGGCGTCTAGGGCGACTAGGCATGCCCGGGCGAGTCGGGTTGGGGGGCTGGTTGCAGAAGGGCCCGCTTTACACGCCTGCGTTGACGATAGAAGACGATGGCAAGGGCTATTACCTCTTTGCCAATCAGCGACTGTGGTATCGGCATCCCGCCGCGGATAACTCGGGCCTGATCGGGTATTTACAGTTCGGCCACACGGGATCACAAACCTTAAGCGTAAATAGCTATTGGGGCGGCGGGCTTACGGGAATCGGTTTGGTGCCGGGGCGACCTTGGGATACGCTGAATCTCGGGGTAGCCTATTCGCGCCTCAACGACACGCCGGGTGCGGGCGCATTCTTCTTCCCCGATGTCTCCTCGAACTCAACCGACCTGAGATCTAGCGAACTGATGGTACAGGCGGCCTACCAGGCGAACTTTGCGTTCGGTACCCCCGCGAATTATTGGACCCTCAGCGCGATATTGGCCTATACGTACATCCCCACGCCTGGGCAGCGTCCGGACCTGCCCGCCGCGCACGTGATATCGGCACGCTTGGTCGCCTTGTTCTAGTAATAGAGCCGCAAACACCTCCGATGCACCAGCGATAGGCGGGACTGCAATTTTGGTTCCTAACATCCTGTCGGACTTTCACGGTTTCGTGCGGGGGAGACGCCCAGTAGAATCGCCCTGACCGACGTCGCTGATCGGCATCGACGAGGAGGGTCGGGGGGCGGCGGGCGGGGGTGTCGACCGCAAGGAGGCGGTCGTCAAGCCTACAGGGACGTATTCACGGCGTCCCCCGCCAGCCGCCCCCCGACCCGGTAACGCCAGCTAATCCTCCTCTGGTGCTTTCCCCCCGCGCGCCCATCCATTTCGTCATAGGGAGCCCCTAGGGATGAAACTCGCCCTTGGTCCATTGCTGTATTACTGGCCCCGCCAGGAGACCCTGGCCTTTTACGCCAGCATCGCCACCAGCCCGGTGGATACGGTCTATCTCGGCGAGACGGTCTGCTCCCGCCGCCACGAGCTGCGCCTGGACGACTGGTTTGGCCTGGCCCGGGATCTCGCCGCCGCCGGCAAGGAGGTGGTCCTGTCCACCCAGAGCCTGATCGAGTCCGAATCGGACCTCAAGACCCTGCGGCAGATCACCGGTCAGGACGACTTCCGGGTCGAAGCCAACGACATGGGGGCGGTCCGCCTGCTGGAGGCCGACCAAGTCGTCAACTGGATCGCCGGACCGACCCTGAACATCTTCAATCCCCAGACCCTGGAACTGCTGATGGCGGCCGGGGCGAGGCGCTGGGTCGTGGCGCCGGAGATCGCGGGAAGCGATCTGGCGGCGGTTCGCAACCGCCTCGCCCAGCCCATCGAGACCGAGGTCTATGCCTATGGTCGCCTGCCCCTGGCCTATTCCGCCCGTTGCTTCACCGCGCGCCATTTCAACCTGCAAAAGGACGCCTGCGAGTTCCGCTGCCTGTCGGTCCAGGATGGCATCGTGCTGCGCACCCGCGAGGGCGAGCCCTTCCTCACCCTAAACGGAATACAGACCCAGTCGGCGCGGGTCCACAACCTGCTCGCCGACCTGCCGAACCTGGCCGGCCGCGTCGAAGTGTTGCGCATCAGCCCCCAAGGCGCCCACACCCTGGACATCGTCACCCTGTTCCGCGCCGCCCTGGACGGCAAGCTGACCCCGGCCGCCGCCCTGGATGCCAGCCGTGACTTTATGCCCGAGTCCGCCTGCAATGGTTTCTGGCACGGTCGGCCCGGGGTCGAGCAGTACGTCGCCGCCTGATCTGACCTGACCTGATCTGGGAGGCTGGGAAAAGCCTCTTACCTGGAATCGGAAGATCCTTAACAACAATGAGATAGCAAGTCTTGGGCGGGGAAAAATCCCCTATTTCTTCGCCAGCGCTTACCCTGACCCTGATCGTGCCCACCCGGACTGGACCAGCCTCATGACCTTTCCGCCCCGTCTGCCCTCGCCGCCCCCCTTCCTCGCCGAGCCCCTCGACCGGTTGCGCCGCCGGATCGATGAACGGCTGGACAATCCCGGTATTCCCGATTTCAACCTGCCTCCCGCCGTGGCCCGGATCATCTCCCGGCTACCGGCCCAGCCCCCCGCCCTGGCCCTCACCACGGCCCTGAATCTGGCCCTCGATCGCCTCCTGCCCCGGGACAGCCTCGAACCCCTGCAAGGGCGCTGGCTGCGCCTGGTCATCACCGACGCCGGTCTGACCCTCGACTTTCACCTGGCCGGCAAGTATTTCCGGCCAGGCCGCCCGGGTGGGCCTGGCTTACAAAGCGGTCATACCGGCCATGGCGGGCAAGGTGGGCATAGCGGGGGGCATACCGGGCACGGTGGGCAAGGTGGGCATAGCGGGCACGGTGGGCTCGACGGGCGTGGTGGGCAAGGGACCGGCGGCAAACCCGACGTCACCCTGACCGCCCGGACCCGCGACTACCTGGCCCTGGCCCTGCGCGAGGAAGATGCCGATACCCTGTTCTTCAGCCGCCGCCTACGCATGGAAGGGGCCACGCATCTGGGGCTGCTGGTCAAGAACACCCTCGACGCCGTGGACTGGTCCGCCTTCCGGGAACGCCTGGAGCGCTTCCTGCCACCGCGGAGCGAAGAGACGGGCCGCTATTCGGCGGTTTGATCGACCCAGGCTGGCCAAGCTGGGTAAGCGTTCATGGCTGGGTAAGCGTCCATACTCCCCTGCCGCCTGGTCCGGCATGAGCAGCGCAACCCGCTGATTCTCCTACTCCCTCCCCCCTGGTGGGAGAGGGTCGGGGAGAGGGGGTAAGAAGGGTTTCAAACGGGCGGGCTTGAGTTTGCCCACCAGGTAATGCCGTCGGCATACCTGGTGGCCGTCATGGGTACAGGGACCTGCGGCGCGACCCAGGCGCAATACCTGGGGTAAGGGCTGAAGTCTCCATTGCTGCCTGGCTGCCTACTTCTCCTTGGCGGCGGGTGCGGCCGGGGACAGGAGCGGTGGGTAGGCGTAGGGGACCGTCAGACCGTAGTAGGGATAGGCGAGAAACGGATTGCCCCAGCCGTAATAGCGATAGGGATTGTAACCATAGTAATTGTAGCCCCAATAACCCGGTCCACCCCAATAGCCGGGTCCACCCCAATAACCGGGTCCACCCCAATAACCGGGTCCCCACCAGCCCGGACCACCCCAGCCGCCAAAGCCGAAGTTGAAACCGAAGAAGCCGAAGAAGGCTTGAGATTGAGTAGGCACCGCCAGCGAGAGGACCGCGACCAGTGCCGCCGCAAGGAACGAATGGCGAATCATGCTACACCTCCTGACGCGTTTCCCGCCCCCGGGCCCCCGGAGGGGATTACAACGCGGTCTTGCAAAATGAATATAGCATATTAGTGATTGCTTATTTGTCCGATTGCCTCCGCCGAACCCTCTTCATGTTCCCGGCGGCCCCGCTGCCGCACCAGCCGCACGATGTCCGCCAAGGGCAGGGGCTTGCTATAGAGATATCCCTGATAGATGCCGCAGCCCTCGGCCTCCAGAAAGTCCCGCTGGGCCTGGGTCTCCACCCCCTCGGCCACCACCTCGATGCTCAGGCTGTCGGCCATGCCGATGATGGTCCGCACGATGATGTCGTCCGTGGCCTGGATGCCGATGTTGTGGACGAAGGCCTGGTCGATCTTGAGCTGGGACAGGGGCAACTGGGTCAGGTAGGCCAGGGAGGAATAGCCGGTGCCGAAGTCGTCCAGGGAAAAGCTGACCCCCAGTGACTTCAGGGCGTTCATCTTGCGCACGCTGTCGCCGACGTCGGCGAGGATGGCGCCTTCGGTCAGTTCCAGCTTGAGACGGTCGGGCGCGATGGCCTGGCGACGCAAGGTGCGCCGGACCGCGTCCACGAAATCCAGGTCGCGCAACTGGCGGGGGCTGACATTGACGGCGAGCTGGAGGTTACCGAGCCGGGGGTCTCCTTCCCACTCCTTGAGCCGGGCGCAGACCTGATCCAGGACCCATTGACCGATGGGGACGATGAGCCCCGTCTCCTCCGCCAGGGGGATGAAGGTCAGGGGCGAGACCATGCCCCGTTCCGGATGCCGCCAGCGCAGCAGGGCTTCGGCCCCCAGGGGGCGGCTATCGGTGGCGACCTGCACCTGGTAGTGGAGGACGAATTCGTCGTTGGCCAGGGCGCGGCGCAGGTCGGTCGCCAGGAAGGCGCGCTGGGAGACCCGGGACTCCATCTCCGGGTCGAAGACGCAAAGCCGGTTGCGGCCCTGGGTCTTGGCCTGATACATGGCGATGTCGGCCTTCTTCAGTAGTTCTTCGGGGGTGGTGGTCGCTGGGTCCCGGCCGAAGAGGACCAGGCCGATGCTGGGGGTGCTGAGGTAGTCGTGGCCGGCGAGCTGGTAACTGGCGTTGAGGGCGGCGAGGATGCGCTTGCCCCCCTCCGCGGCCAGGATTTGCGCCTGCTCCGCATCGGGGCTGAGTTCTTCGAGCAATACAATGAATTCGTCACCGCCCAGGCGGGCTACGGTGCCCTTGGGTCCGGCCTGATCCTGGAGGCGCCGCGCCACTTCCTGCAAGAGCAGGTCGCCGATGCCATGGCCCAGGGTCTCGTTGAGGGCGCGGAAGTTATCCAGGTCGATGAGCAGCAGAGCAGCCTGGTGCAGGTGGCGGGCGCTGGCGGCCAGGGCCAGGTTGAGGCGTTCCGCCAGCAATTGACGGTTGGGCAGCTTGGTGAGGCTGTCATGGGAGCTGAGATGGGCGATGCGCTCCAGGATCTCCTTGCGCTCGGTGATGTCCCGGGCATAGGCGACGAAGACGGGCTCGCCGCGTCGCTTCATGGCGGCGAGGGTGATCTCCAGGGGAAATTCGGCGCCGTCGGCGCGCAGTCCGGCGATCTCCAGGGTCTTGTTCGGCTGGAGCGCGGGGCTGGCGGCCAGGGCCCGCGCCAACCACTGACGCTGAGCCTCGCGGAACAGGGGTGGCAGCAGGGCAGCGGCGAAATCCTCACCCAGGATCTGGGCGGTGCGCCAGCCGAAGATGCGCTCCGCCTGGGCATTCCAGCCCGTGACCCGGCCAGCGCCGTCCAGCTCGATGACACCGTCCGGGGAGGCATCGACCAGCATCTTGATCCGCTCCAGGTGATCCTTCAGGCACTCGTCCGCGGCGCGCAGTTCCTGCTCGACCCGCCGGCGTTCGGCGATCTCGCGGATCAGGTGGGTGGTATTCGCGGTCAGGGAACTGTAGATGGCGAGGACCAGGCTGACGAGGACGCTGGCGGACCCCTGCATCCCCTCGGCGGCCCGGGCCTTGGCGGTCTCCAGGTCCAGGCCGGTCTGGCAATTCAGCACCACCTTGGCCAGGTAGCGATCCTTTTCCAGGATGTGGGAGGCCAACCAGCGGGTGAGCAGGGATAGCAGTTCCGGGACCTGTTCTTCCGTTGGCCGCCCCGCTGCTTCTTCCTTCTGCCGATGGATGCTGGCGATGAAGGCCTGGTGTTCGGCGCTGTGGGCGGTTTCCGTCTGATCGCCGGCAAGATATTCGCCCCAGATGCTCTCCTCGGTCGCGAAGTGATAGCGGGTGTAATCGACCAGGCTGGCGAGGATGACATCCAGGCCCAGTTCCCGCGAGGGGAAGGCGACGTGGGTGGCGAGGTCGTTGAGGATCTCGACCAGGTGTTGGTGTTGCTCGTCGATGCGCCCGATGCCCGTGGCGAAGTTGTCGTTCCAGGGGAAGATGTCGATGCTGCTCATGGTGTCAGGCCGGTAGCTAGCGGTGTCCCGTCTTCAGGTCCTACCCATCCGGATCCATTATGTTTTCACGGGTCGGGTAATGCCTGGCGGGGGACACCGTGAATCCGTCCCTGGAGGCTTGACGACCGCATCCCCGCGGTCATCACCCCCGCCAGGCACCACCCGACCCTCCCTGGATAGGTTTACAGCGCATGGCATGGTTAGTTGGCCTCGGGCTCATAGGCCAGATTGGGCGCCAACCAGCGCTCCATCTCCGCCAGGGGGAGGCCCTTGCGCTCGGCGTAGTCCGCCACCTGGTCGCGGCCGATCTTGCCGACGGTGAAGTAGCGGGCCTCGGGGTGGGAGAAGTACAGGCCGCTTACCGCCGCGGTGGGGACCATGGCCTTGGACTCGGTGAGCCAGATGCCGGTGTGCCTTTCGACATCCAATAACTGCCACAGCAGGTCCTTCTCGGTGTGGTCCGGGCAGGCGGGGTAGCCCAGGGCCGGGCGGATGCCCTGGTAGCCCTCGGCGATCAGCTCCTGGTTGCTCAGGTCCTCGTCGGCGGCATAGCCCCAGTGGCGCTGGCGCACCCGCAGGTGGAGCAGCTCCGCCAGGGCCTCCGCCAGGCGGTCGGCCAGGGCCTTGAGCATGAGGGCGGAGTAGTCGTCGTGCTCGGCCTCGAAGGCCGCCACCCGTGCGTCGATGCCGATGCCGGCGGTGCAGGCGAAGGCCCCCAGGTAGTCGTTGAGGCCGGTGTGGAAGGGGGCGATGAAGTCACTCAGGCAGTCATTGGCCTTGCCGGTTGGCTGGCGGCCCTGTTTGCGCAGATTGTGGAAGGTGATCCAGGGCGCGAAGCGCTCTTCCGTGGCGAAGACCTGGATGTCGTCGCCGACGCCGTTGGCGGGGAAGAGGCCGATGACGGCGGCGGCGCGCAGCCAGCGCTCGCGGACGATGCGCGCCAGCATGGCGTGGGCGTCGTCGAAGAGCTTGCGCGCCTCCTCGCCCTTCTCCGGGTCATCGAGGATCTGGGGGAAGCGGCCCTTGAGCTCCCAGGCATGGAAGAAAAAGGTCCAGTCGATGTAGGGGGTGATCTCGCTCAGGGGGATGTCGGGGAAGACCTGGAGGCCCGGCTCCCGGGGGGCCGGCGGCTGGTAGTGATCCCAGTCGATGGCCACGGGGTTGGCGCGGGCCTCGACGAGGGGGATCAGGTCCCTGGCCTCGCCGGCGGCGGCGCGGCGCTCCCGCACCCCGACGTAGTCCGCGGCGATGGCCTGGACGTAGGGCCCCTTGAGCTCGGCGGAGAGCAGGTTGCTCACCACCCCCACGGCGCGGGAGGCGTCGGGGACGTAGATGACGGGCTGGTCGTATCTGGGGGCGATCTTCACCGCCGTGTGGGCCTTGGAGGTGGTGGCGCCGCCGATGAGCAGGGGGATGGTGAAGCCCTGGCGCTGCATCTCCGCCGCCACTAGCACCATCTCCTCCAGGGAGGGGGTGATGAGGCCGGAGAGGCCGATGACGTCCACCTGGTGGTCGCGGGCCGCGCGCAGGATGGTCTCGGTGGGGACCATGACCCCCAGGTCGATGACCTCGTAGTTGTTGCACTGGAGGACGACGCCGACGATGTTCTTGCCGATGTCGTGGACGTCGCCCTTCACCGTGGCCATCAGCACCTTGCCGGCGGCCTGGTGCCCGCCGCCGGCCTTCTCCGCCTCCAGGAAGGGCTGGAGGTAGGCCACCGCCTTCTTCATCACCCGGGCGGATTTGACCACCTGGGGCAGGAACATCTTGCCGGCGCCGAAGAGGTCGCCGACCTGGTTCATGCCCGCCATCAGGGGCCCCTCGATGACCTTGAGGGGGGCGCCCAGGCTCTGGCGGGCCTCCTCGGTGTCGGCCTCGACGTACTCGGCGTTGCCCTTGATCAGGGCCTGGGCCAGGCGTTGATCCACCGGCCAGTCCCGCCAGGCCAGGTCCGGCCCGGCCGCCCCGCCGACGGCCCCGCCCTTGAAGCGGCCGGCCAGCTCGATGAGGCGCTCGGTGGCGTCGCCGCCGGCCTTGGGCGTCCGGTTGAGGACCACGTCTTCTACCGCCGCGCGCAGTTCCGGGTCGATCTCGTCGTAGATGGCCAGTTGGCCGGCGTTGACGATGCCCATGTCCATGCCGGCGCC
>SBFV01000357.1 GCA_006227775.1 Gammaproteobacteria bacterium
CTTCTATGCCGGGGCGACCCTGAGCGGCCAGCTCCGGGTCGAGGATGAAGATGGCGACCGACTCTACGAGGACGACCAGGACCCCGCGGCCATGCTGGGACTGGCATTGATCGGTCGCTTCTGACGCTGCAGAACTCCTGGGCCGGCACGCCACGGCTGGCGATCCGTCATTTTATCGACCCAAAATACCGATCCGTCTCCTGCTTGATGACCTTGGACAAGAGCAGGAGGGCGATGAGGTTGGGGATGGCCATGAGGCCATTGGCCAGGTCGGAGAAGTTCCAGACGAACTCAAGCTGCATCAGGGCGCCGACCATGACGACGGCGGTGAAGACCAGGCGATAGCCGTGAATGGCGTGACGGGTGGCGCGAGGCCCCCCTAGGGAATTGGCCAGGTATTCGATGGCTTTCTCCCCGTAATAGCTCCAGCCGAGGATGGTTGAGTAGGCGAAGAGGGCGGTGGCCACGGCCACCAGGATCTCGCCACCGCCGCCCAGGGTCTCGGCGAAGCTCTGGCTGGTCAGGCTGGCGGCGCCCACGCCCTGGGTCCAGGGGGTGGCGGTGAGGATGACCAGGGCGGTCATGGTGCAGACCACCAGGGTGTCGATGAAGGTCTGGGTCATGCTGACCAGGGCCTGCTTGACCGGGTCGCTGGTGCGGGCGGCGGCGGCGGCGATGGGGGCCGAGCCCAGGCCGGACTCGTTGGAGAAGACGCCGCGGGCCACGCCATAGCGGATGGCCGCCGCGACCGCCGCACCGGCGAAACCCCCACCGGCGGCGATGGGGTTGATGGAGTGATAAAAGATCAGCGACAGGGCCGCCGGGATCTCGCTGGCGTTCAGGGCTAGCACCACCAGTGCCGCCAGGACATAGCCCAGGATCATGAAGGGGACCATGAGTGAGGTGAACCGGGCGATGGAGCGGATGCCACCAAGGATGACGACGCCGGTGAGCAGGGTCAGAACCATGCCGGTGATCCAGGTCGGAACCTCGAAGACGGAGGAGAAGATACCCGCCACCGAGTTCACCTGGGTCATGTTGCCGATGCCGAAGGTGGCGAGGGCGGTGAAGAGGGCGAACAGCCAGGCCAGGGTCGGCAGGTTGGCGCCCTTGGCCAGGTAATACATGGGCCCGCCGCGCATGCCGAAGTCGCCGCGCTCGCGATACTTCTGGGCCAGCACCGCCTCGGCGTACTTGGTGGCCATTCCCACCAGGCCAGTCATCCACATCCAGAAGACGGCTCCTGGCCCGCCGAGGGTGATGGCGGTGGCGACGCCAACGATATTGCCGATACCGACGGTGGCGGCGAGGGCCGTCATCAGGGCGGCGAAGTGACTGATATCGCCCTCGTGGCCATGGTCTTTGGTCAAGATCAGCCGAAAGGCATGGCCCAGGGCGCGGAATTGGAGGCCGCGGAGCAGGAAGGTCAGATAAACGCCAGTGCCGACCAGCAGGATCAGCATGGGCGGGCCCCAGACCCAGCCGGAGAGGGTGGAGATCAGGGATTCAATGCTTTGCATGGGCGGCCCCTCATGGCCTCTGATTGCTTGGGAAAAAGCGATGCACACCAGGCACCTGGCCGGATCGTCTGATCCGGCCGTGCCAGGAAGATCTGGGTTGGTGGAAGCTTCCTCGGCCTAACGCGGATAACGGTCGTCGAGGTTCGCCGGGCAGAGAACGTCGCGCATGATACCGATGAGATCCAGCAATTGGTGATTGCGAATCCGGTAATAGATGCGGTTGGCTTCCTTGCGCGCCACGACGATGTTCTTGTTACGTAACTGCTCGAGATGCTGGGAGATGTTGCTCTGGGAGGTACCGGTACGCTCGACGATCTCGCCCACGGACAGTTCCCGGTCACCCAGGGAGCAGATGATCTTCCAACGCAGGGGGTGGGCCATGGCCTTGAGGGCGTTGGCGGTGAGGGCGCTTTCCTCGTCCTCCGGTAGGTGCATTTGGTCAGGCTCGTTCATGGGCGATTCCTAGGTGGATTCCGAGATGGTCGCGGCCGTCTCTTCTTCATCCTGCTCGACGCGGACATAACCCGTCATGTCCTTGGCAATGCAGATGATGTCGGTGATGACGCCGGCAGGATCGCGGACGGCGGTGCGGGAAAAGAGGATGGGCACCCGCCGCCCGTCGCTGGCGATGAAGCGGGCCTCGATCTTGCTGAGGGCTCCAGTACGGATCAGGGCCTCCAGCCAGAGGCCCATGAAGGCCCCAGCCTGTTCGTCGCCCTCCTCCTCGAAGACATCGCCGATGGACATGCCGAGCAACCGCCATTCCGGGTAGCCCAGCATCCGGCAGGCGGCGGGGTTGGCGGATTTGATCTCACCTTCCGGGTTCAATACCAGCAGGGCCTCGCCCATGTAGGCGATGATGTTCTCCAAGTATTGCTTGGCCTGAGCCAGCTCGGCGGTGCGGGCGGCGACCTGACGTTCCAGTTCCTGATTCAGTGCCCGCTCTTTGGCGATCAGCCGGAAGTAGGTGCTGATCTTATTGATGAGCAGGTTGTCTTCGATGGGTTTGAGGAGATAGTCGACGGCCCCGATGGCGTAGCCGCGCTGTTGAAATTCCTCGGTCTTGAAGGCGGCGGTGAGGAAGATGACGGGAATGTCCCGGGTGCGTTTGCGCATCTTCAGCAGGGAGGCGGTCTGGAAGCCGTCCATCTCCGGCATCTGCACGTCCAGGATGATGAGATCGAGATCCGGTTGGTTCAGGGTCAGATCGATGGCCTGCTGGCCGGAACTGGCCTCGAGGATGGTCACCTCCAGATGGGACTCGATCAACGCCCGCAGGGTGAAGAGGTTGTGGGGGTTGTCGTCGACGATGAGGATTTTGAAGCCGGAATAGCGGTTCATGCCGTCTCTTGCGGATTCCCAGGTGCTGCCTGGCCCAACATGGCCACGAGGACCTCTTCCAGCCGGGCCGAGGTTATGGGCTTGGCGATAAGGTCGTCGGCCCCGGCCGCGAGATAGCGGTTACGGGCCTCCAGTTCCCCGGAGCGCCCAATAACGACCAGGGGCAAACCAGCGGCCGGGGCCCAAGCGCGAATTGCCATGATCGTATCACAGGTATTGGCCAGGGACACCATTTCGGCCAGCAGGATCAAGGCGCAGCCTCGCTCCTCGGCGAGGGTGTCCCGTGCCTCATCCGCGTCGGCGGCCATCTCGACGCGCAGGCCAAAGTCGGCAAGCAGGCGGGTCTCCGCCACCAGGCTGGCGGCGTCACGTTCCACCAGCAGGACCCAGCGCCCGTCATAGTCCCGCCTGGTCAGGGTTTGGGTCTCCGCCGCCCGCGGTTCCCTCAGCCTGGCGGGCGCCAGGGTTTTGACATCCTCCCGGTCGCCGGTGTCCGCGTCCACCGGCAGCCAGAGGGTGAAGCGCGCCCCCTGCCCTTCCTGACTTTCGATTTGGATACCCCCGCCCAGGCGTTGGGCCAACTCCCGGCTGATGGACAGCCCCAGCCCGGTGCCACCGAAGCGACGGCGCGTCGAGCCATCAACCTGCTGGAAGGCCTCGAAGATGAGGGCATGCTTGTCGGTGGGGATGCCGATACCGGTGTCGGCCACGCTCAGGGTCAGATTGCCGTTGTCATCCCGGCCGATGGCGACGGTGGCCCCCCCGACGTCGGTGAACTTGACCGCGTTGGCGAGGAAATTCTTGAGGATCTGGCGCAGTTTCTCCCGGTCGCTGTGGATACGCGTCGGGGAATCCGGCGCCACCTCCAGGCGCAGGTAAAGGCCCTTGTCGGCGAACTGGGGTCCTACCAGCTCCAGCACTTCCACCACCATTTCCCGTGGTTCCAGCCATTCCCGATTGAGGCTGACCTTCCCCGCCTCAATGCGCGAGATGTCGAGGATATTGTCGATCAGGGTGCGCAGGTCGCGGCCAGCGGCATGGATGATCTGGGCCTGACGTCGCTGCTGGGGGGAAAGGGCCGCCTTGTCCTCCGCCAGCATCTTCGACAACAGCAGGATGGAGTTGAGCGGCGTGCGCAACTCATGGCTGACGTTGGCGAGGAACTGGGATTTGTAGCGGTTGGACCGCTCCAGTTCCTCGGTATGGGCACGGGCGCCGCGCAGGTACTCGGCATGGTTGTGGGCCAAAGCGCTGAGCTTGGCGCCGAAGGCCTGCACCTCCTGGGGACCCTGCCAGGCGAACCGCACCTCTTCGCCCGTCCGCACCACCCGGTCGACGCCCGCCGTGAGTTCGCGGCCCATCCGTTCCAGGCGACGGGCGATCCAACCGGCCGTGATCATCACCGCTAGGATCAACACCAGAATGACGCCGGCGACGCGCAACACCAGGGCATTGCGGAAGCTGTCGAGGGGTGAGGGGTCCACCGCCCGACCTACCCAGAGGGGGCGGGTGTCTTCGGTCACGAACATCGGCACCCAAAAGACCTGAGCGCCACGTTCGCCACGCCAGAGCCCCGGCAGTTCCTGGGCGAAGATCCGCTCCAGCCCGGGAAAATCGGCGAAGGCCAGGGCCTCGTCGCGCCAGGGCTGGCCGGGACGGAGATAGCGACCCTGGTCGGTCACCCAGAAGGTCTCCCGATAGAACTGGGCCATGCCACCCACGTCGATGTTCAGCACCACCAAGCCATCCGCCGGGGCTTTAGGGTCAGGGGTAATAGCGCTGACCAGGCTTAGCCGCATGAATTGGCGCGGGTCCTGGGTACCCGCATCGGGTGCGATGCGGATACGGCTGACCAGAATTTCCCCGGGGGGCAGGCGCAGCCCAGCGCTGAGGAGCTCCTCGCTGGGCCGGTCCGGCAACTGGGCCGTGGGATTCCATTCCTGGGTCTTGGCATCGCGCTCGAGCCAGAAACGCTCCTGGCCCTGATGGTCGAGAAAGAGGATCTGTACGATGTCCCGCTGTTCCCCCAGGATCTGGTTGATCCAGCCGGTATAGCGGGCACGGGCCTGGTCGATCTCGGCCTCGTTGCCCTGTTCCCCGAGGATCAGGCCTGGCTCGGGCAGCTTGGCCAGGAGTCGGATCATTTCGTGGCGGCTCGCCAGGTGCTGGTCCAGGTCGCGGAAGTCCGCGCGCAGGTTCTGCAGATAGGCCTTCTGGTAGAAGAGGGCGACCCGGTCCAGCACCAGCGGCAGATTGATGGCCACCGCCATGACCAGGGGGGTGAGCCCGAAGATCAGCAAGAAGAGGAGGATAGCGCCGCGAAGCTTCATCGCCTGGGCCTATCCCGGCTGGGTCTCAAAGTTCCCGCAGCAATTCGAGGATCTGAGCGGCGTGGCCCTTGGGCTTGACGTCGTAGAGGGCATGACGGATGACGCCGGACTGGTCGATGAGGAAGGTGGAGCGGACGATGCCGAAGCGCTTCTCTCCCTGGCGCTCCCGTTCCTGCCAGACGCCATAGGCCTGGCAGACCTCGCCCTCCGTATCCGCCAGCAGACGGACATTGATGCCGTGTTTGTCGCGGAAGGCGCCATGGCTGATGCAACTGTCGCGGCTGATGCCGATGACCTCGGCGCCCAAGGCTTCGAACTCCGGTTGGAGGTCGGTGAATTCCAGGGCCTCGATGGTGCAACCCGGGGTATCGTCCTTGGGGTAGAAATACAGAACCAGTTTTTTCTTGCCTTGGAGATTCTCCAGATGGAAGCGGTCCATGTCCGCATCCGGGAGGGAGAAGGGGGGGGCGAGGTCGCCGGGCTGCAGCATCTCTGAAGGCTCCGCTGGATGGTGGGCTCATCTGGGTTCGGTCGCTCGGGGTGGGACGAGTCGGCCAGGGGGACCGCGGTATCCGTCGTGGCGAGGATCCGGGCGGCGAGGAGGAATTTAGGCAGTGCCGTCGGTGGCGTCAACAAGATTCATGGCGGGGCTGGGGCCGCCCGCCGTTCGGGCCGGTTCTCCGCCCAATCCCAGCCTGGCGACGAGGCCACCGCCGGGGCGTGGCGCCAACCGGAGTTGGAAGCCGTTGGCCTGGGCCAGTTGCTGGCAGACCGCCAATCCGAGGCCACTGCCGCCGGTGGCCCGGCTGCGGGAACTCTCCAGGCGGTAGAAGGGGCGAAAGACGGCCTCCAGCTCCGCCGCGGGGATGCCGGTGCCGCGATCCATGACGCGGATCTCGGTTGGCGGGCGACAGTCAAGCCGTACCTCCACCTCCCCCGCGCTGTAGCTGAGGGCATTCTCGATGAGATTGCCCAGGATGCGGCGCACGACCAGGGGATCGAGGAGACGATGACAGCTCTCGGGGCCTTCCCGACGCAGACGGGGGTTGCCCTGACAGAGATCGCCGATCAGGGGGGCCAGGTCGACCCAGCGGGGCTCTCCGCGGCCTAGGCTGCGGCCCAATTCCGCGGCCTGGTCAAGAAGACCATTCATCTCCTCCAGATCGCGCTCCATCCGCTCCGTCAGGTCCCGCCAGGCCGCATCCCGGGGCAACATCTCCAGGGCCAGACGCAGGCGGGTCAAGGGGGTGCGCAGGTCGTGGGAGATACCGGCGAGGAGCAAGGTACGATTGGCGAGCAGTTCACGCACCTGGCGGCTCATGTGGTTGAATTGGCGGGCGAGGCATGCCAGTTCCCGGGGGCCCGTCTCCGGCAGGGGGCGGGGTGAGAAACCCTGGGCGACCTGTTCCGCCGCCGCGGACAGCCGTTCCAAGGGCTTGGTGACGCGCCGTGCCAGCAGGGCGGCGGAACCGATGATAAGGACCAGGGCGATCATGATCACCAGGGTAAGACCCTCGAAGGGCCGACTCTGGACCCGCTCGCGGGGAAAACCGATCCACAGGTCCCTTTCCTGGACGGCTAGTCGCACCCAGAACCATCGCTCTCCGGCTTGCCAGCTACTGGCGGTCACCACGGATGCGCCGGTCCGCTCGGCCAGGGCCTGTTGCAAGAGGTCCAGGTAGGGGAAGTAGTAGTCACTGAGACCCTGGGGTTCCTGACCAGGCGGGAGCAGGCGTAAGCCATAGTTCCGGGCGATGTGGTCCCGATAACCTTCCCGCTCCGCCTCATTGATGCGCGCCAGGGTCTCGGTAGCCAGGACCATGAGGGCCGCCAGGTCGCGAGTCCCGCGGTCGGCCACCGGTACCAGGGCGAACTGGACCACGGTCGCGAAGGCCAGCAGGGCGAACAGCCCGAAGCTGAGGATCAGGGTGATCAGGGCCCGGGTGAAAAGCGAGAGCCGCATGGGGCTATCAGGGGGCCGCCGCTGAGTCCAGGTCCGCCCCGACTTCCCGGATGGACCCTGGGTCAGGCTCCTGACCGCCAGGGGTTATCGGGGCTTCCTCCGAGGATGGAAGCTGTCTCAAGCCATGGGGGGTGAAGATGTACCCTTTGCCCCAGACGGTCCGGATATAGGCGGGATGTTTGGTATCCGGCTCGATCTTGGACCTGAGGCGGGCTACCAGCACGTCGATGCTGCGGTCGAAGGGGGAGCGCTCGTATCCCCTCAGCAGGTCCAGGAGACTGTCCCGATTCATGATCCGGTTCGGGTGGGCCAAAAAGACCTGGAGCAGGTCGAATTCGCTGCTGGTCAGGGGCAGGGGCCCCTCGGGGCCGGCCAACTCTCGTCGCTGGGGATCGAGACGATAGGGACCGAAGGCTAGGAGCGGACCCTCCTCGCCCTCTCCCTCCTCCCGGGGCGCCGACGGGCACCGGCGCCGCAGCACGGCACGGATGCGGGCCAGGAGTTCGCGGGGATTGAACGGCTTGGCCAGGTAGTCATCGGCGCCCACCTCCAGGCCGACGATGCGGTCGATATCGTCTCCGCGGGCCGAGAGTATGACGATGGGCACCTTCGAACTCTGCCTTAGGCGCCGCGCCAAGGAGAGTCCATCCTCTCCGGGTAGCATCAGGTCAAGGATCACCAAATCCACCGGGTTGTGGGCCAGCCACTCATCCATGGCGGTGCCGTCCGCGGCCCCGGCGACCACGAAGCCCTCCTGAGTCAGATAGCGGGTGAGGAGCGTTCGGATCTGCTCATCGTCATCCACGACCAAGAGGCTGGTGGGGTGTTCGTTAGTCACGTTCAGCGGCCTCTGGTTGAAATTAGACATCGCCCACCCCCTAATGGCGCTTTTTCGGAGCTGGTGTGAGCGGAAACCGAAAGGCGTCGGGGCGCTCTGACCACCCCGGGCTGGGCCACAACATCCTGCGTCGTTGCATCGCCCCGCCGTGCCCACCCGGACAAGGGCCCCGGACCAACGCCAGGGTCAAGGAGGGTCCAGTCATTCCCCGGGTAACGATTTGTTACAAAATAAGTATATCCAGAAATACTAAATAAACCATATCTCCTTATACTCTTAGCTTGCGGCTTTGGGCATGGCCGTGTTCATCCAACCGTTCGGCGATCTTTCTCTGGGCTGGGTTTTGTGCTTCCTCGCCCCGACCCGTGAGGGCTTTCTGGGGCCAGGTGCCCCATCAGCCCGTCAAGGAGCCGCCAACGATGAGATGGCCATGGCTTGCCAACGTTGCCGGGAAGGTTCTTCCGCAACCGCCGTTCAGGCGTGGCCCGCGGGCGACGCTTGTTTGGCCAAAGAAGGCGCGCTGAGGGGGGTGGGATGATATCAACCCCCAGGGCGAATCACCGGCAGCCTGCCTCGGACTGGCGCCCCCGTCGGTCACCGTTCGAGAGGTTTCTGGGCAGCAAGCCAGTTGGACCGCTAGGGTGGCAACACACCCCGCTCTAGCGGTCATTTTTTGCCATAGCCTGGGGTGCCCCCACCCAGGCTATCCTCCTCCAGCATCCCTTCCCGGTGTTCCTGGTTCCGTTGCCGCCAGGGCGGCATCCAGAATGGCCAGCAGTCCCTCCAATTCCTGCCGTGCCTCACCCACCAACCTGCCCAAGGCAGGGTCGGCTTCCCGCAGGCAGATCCGGCCAGGCTGGGATTCGGGTTCACTCACTCGCCCCTCCTCGACGCCGAGGACGGTGAGGTCCCTGTTCCTGAGTTGTCTGAGGTGAATTCCACGCCTCATGGGGTATCCTCGCTGTCTACCTGACGCACGGCAATTTCCCGCCGCTATGGGGGGGTATGATCAAAATCGCCTTGTGATACCTATAGGTTACCAGCCAGGGCCAAGGTGGTCAGGATGACAGGTGGTCACGCACCCGTTGCAACATCTTTTTCGCCTCGTCGGCGACGGCATCGATCTCCGGTAGGCTGGCCAGGGCCAGGATGGTGACCGGGTCCATGAAATCCACCGCGGTACTGGCTTCGTCGATGGCCCGCACCACCAGGTTACAGGGCAACAGCGCCCCGGCGGCGGGCTGGGCCTTGATGACGCGCGAGGCCAGGGTGGGGGCGCAGGCACCCAGGATACGGTAACCGCCGATGTCCTCCCCCAGCTTGGCCTTGATGATGCCGCCCACGTCCACCTCGCTCACGAGACCCAGCTTCTCGGCGGCCAGGGCTTCCTTTACTCTCGCCAGCGCTGGCTCAAAGGGGGCTTCCAGA
>SBFV01000072.1 GCA_006227775.1 Gammaproteobacteria bacterium
CTGTTGCTGTTGAGCCTCTGGCTCTTCGGCCTGGGCACCGCCTGGGCGGATACCTTCAAGGTCACCGATATCCGCATCGAGGGCCTGCAACGCATCTCCGCCGGTACCGTTTTCAGTCTCCTGCCGGTGAAGATCGGGGATTCGACCACGGACGAGGTCACCGCCAAGAGCATCCGCGCCCTCTATGCCTCCGGCTTTTTCGATGACGTCAAGGTGGAGCGGGAGGGGACCGTCCTGGTCGTGACCGTGCAGGAACGGCCCACCGTCGCCGAGATCATCCTCCTGGGAAACAAGGACCTGGACGAGGAGCAACTGCGGGCCGCCCTCAAGGAGATCGGTCTGGCGGAAGGACGGGTCTTCGACAAGGCCATACTGGATCGCATTGAGCAGGAACTGAAGAATCAGTATTTCTCCCGCGGTAAATACGGTATCGAGGTCCAGACCACCGTCTCCCCCCTGGAACGTAACCGGGTGCGGGTCACCATCGACATCATCGAGGGCCTGACCGCCCGCATCAAGCAGATCAACATCATCGGCAACGATGCCTTCCCGGAAAAGGAGTTGCTGGGTCTGTTCAAACTCGGCAAGTCCGACTGGATGTCCTGGTACAGCAAGAACGACCAGTATTCCAAGCAGAAGCTGGGCGGGGATCTGGAGACCCTGCGTTCCTTCTATCTGGACCGGGGCTTCATCAAGTTCGAGATCAAGTCCACCCAAGTCTCCATCAGCGCCGACCGCAAGGACGTCTATATCACCGTGGTGATCAAGGAGGGGGATATCTTCCTGGTCAGCGATATCCAGCTTGCCGGTGATCCAACCCTGCCCACGGAACAGGTCTTCCCGCTGATCCACCTACGGCGCAACGAACCCTTCTCCCGCAAGGCGACGACCCAGAGCGCAGAGCGTATCTCCCGCCGCCTGGCGGACGAGGGCTATGCCTTCGCGAACGTCAACACCATTCCCGAAGTCGACGAAGAGAAGATGGAGGTCAAGGTCATCTTCTTCGTTGATCCTGGCAAGCGCGTCTATGTCCGCCGGGTCAACATGAAGGGCAATACCAAGACCCGCGATGAGGTCCTGCGCCGCGAGATGCGCCAACTGGAGGCTTCCTGGTTCTCCTCCGAACTGGTGCGGGAATCCCGTGAACGGCTGCAACGGCTGGGCTTCTTCGATGACGTGACGATCGAGACTCCGGCCGTTCCCGGTTCGCCGGATCAGGTGGACGTGGATGTCACGGTCAAGGAGAAGCCCGCTGGAAACCTCATGGCCGGCGTAGGTTATTCCCAGACCCAGGGGATCATTTTCAATACCAGCGTGACCCAGAACAACTTCCTGGGCACCGGCAAGCGCGTCTCCTTCGCCTTCAATACCAGTGACGCCAACCGGGTTTTCGAGCTGGGGTACAACAATCCCTACTACACCATCAACGGTATCAGCCGTGGCTTCACCCTCTCGTACCGGGAGACCAATTACGAGAACCTGGATCTCGCGCGCTACTCGACCGACCTTGGCATCGCCGGCATCAACTTCGGGTTACCAATCTCGAATGTCAGCCGAGCCAACCTGGGCCTCCAGTACCAGTACATTAAGCTGAAGCCCGGTGACTCCGTGGTGGCGGACGAATTCGTCCTCCTTAACGGCGACATCTACAACGACTACGTGCTGATGGCCGGCTATGTCAAGGATTCCCGCGATACTACCGTCTTCCCCACCAAGGGGGTGTTGCAGAACCTTTCCCTGGAGCTTTCCGGGCCGGGCAGTACCCTGGAGTATTGGCGGGTGACCTATCGGCATCGTCACTATTTCCCCCTTGCCCGGCGCTATACCCTCAACCTGCGGGCGGATCTCGGCTATGGCGATGGTTATGGCAATGCCACCAGCGGCCTGCCCTTTTTCGAGAACTTCTACGCCGGCGGTCCCCGCTCCGTCCGGGGCTGGCAGGAAAATACCTTGGGTCCCCGGGAGGTTACGGGTGAGCAATATCCCATTGGTGGCAATATCAGGATTGTCGGCGGGGCCGAGCTTTTCATGCCCCCCCCCATCGCCGGCGATCTGGCTGACACCATTCGCATCAGCGCCTTCTTCGATTTCGGTAACGTCTGGACGACCAATAATATGAACGGTCTCATCGCCCCGGACGGTTTCGATCTCGGCGACCTGCGCTATTCGGCGGGGTTATCCCTGGTGTGGCTGTCACCGGTCGGGGCCATTTTCGCCAGCGTGGCCTATCCCATGAACGAGCAGGAAGGGGACGATACCCAAATCTTCCAGTTCGGTCTGGGGTCGGCCTTCTGAGCCGCCCTGTAATTACGGTCTTCCCCACGGGTAACGACGATGTTGAAGTTGCGTCATCTCCTGGTCCCCGCGTTCCTCCTGGGGCCACTGGCTCAGGTTTCCGCGCTGGACTACGTGATCGCCGCCATCGACCCGGACCGGATCGTGGAGCGTTCCCCCCAGTACGAACAGGCACGCAACGAACTCCAGCGGGCCGTCGCCGAACGGGAGCTGAAGCTGCGGGAGCAGCAGGAGGAACTCAACGCCCTCCAGCAGCGGTTGGAGCGCGATGCCGCCCTGATGAGCAACGAAGAGGTCCAGCGCCTGACCAACGACATCCGTAACCGCGACCGTAAACTCAAGTATGCCCAAGGGGAGGCCCGGGAAGATCTGACCCTACGCCAGAACGAGATGCGCACCAAACTCGGTAAGCAGGTGGAAGAAGTGGTCACCGAACTGGCCAAGGAGCGCGGCATCGACCTTATCGTCAGCGGCAAGGACGTCTTCTACTTCAGCGAGCGCATCGACATCTCCGACGAGGTGGTGGAACGGATGCGGGCCAAGCACCAGGCCAAATAAGCCTGCCACGGCGATTCGGCTTCCTGCGCTTCCTCTCCCGTTACCGCGGTCCCGGACCTTGGAATATAGCCTCGGCGAACTTGCCCGACGCCTCGACCTCACCCTGGCGGGGGATGCCGCCGTCCGGGTGGGGCGAATCGCCACCCTGGCGGAGGCAGAGCCCGGGGACCTCTGTTTCTACGCCGACAAGAAATACCGCGGCGATCTGGCTCGGACTCGGGCCGGGGCCGTCATCCTCGCCCAACTCGATCAGGGCCTCTGTCCCGTCCCGGCCCTGGTCAGCGAAAACCCCTATCTGTCCTATGCCCAGGCCGGCTGGCTGCTTCACCCACCACCCGAGGCGCCCCAGGGTCACCACCCCAGCGCCGTGGTCGACGCCACCGCCAAGGTAGACCCCAGTGCCTGGATCGGCCCTTGCGCGGTGGTGGAGGCCGGGGCCGAGATCGGCCCCGGGGCCTTCATCGGCCCGGGCTCCATCGTCGGCGCCGGTTGTCGGGTCGGCGCCAAGGCCCGGCTGGTGGCCCGGGTGACCCTGTGCCCGGATGTGCGCATCGGCCGT
>SBFV01000272.1 GCA_006227775.1 Gammaproteobacteria bacterium
CCACACCTTGCGCATCCAGGGGGTGGAACTGGCCATCGGTACCGCATACCGCCGTCCCTTCGATGCCCTGACGGATTTATTGGGGCATGAGGGTGACCTGCACCTTTCCCAGACCTACCATCTCGTCTACCCCAGCGGCACCCGCATCCTCACCCTGGGATGCAAGGCCCCCCTGCCCCTGGTCTACCGCGAGATCGCCCCCTTGCGCCTCCAGTTGCTCTGATGGCAGGGCCGCTTTCCAGCCGCCCCCTCGACTCCCGAAACCCGCCCCCCACCCCACCATTCCCCCTATTCCTCCCTTTCGCCCCTTCGCGACCTGGCCATCGGCCAGGTTCCGGAGTTTCCCTACCCCAGGACCTCCACCATGGCCAAGCCCTACCCCCTGGTCCTCGTCGACGCCTCCTCCTACCTCTTCCGTGCCTACCACGCCCTGCCCAAGCTGACCAACTCCAAAGGGGAGGCCACCGGCGCCTTGGTCGGCGTGATCAACATGCTGCGCAAGCTGCGGGAGGATTACCAGCCGGAACTGATGGCGGTGGTGTTCGACGCCCCGGGCAAGACCTTCCGCGACGACCTATTTGCCGAATACAAATCCCATCGCCCTCCCATGCCGGATGATCTGCGGGAGCAGATCGAGCCCCTCCACGCCGTGGTCCGCGCCCTGGGGCTGCCGCTGCTGGCGGTGCCGGAGGTCGAGGCCGACGACGTCATCGGCACCCTCGCGGCTCGCGCCGCCGCCCAGGGCATGGCTACCCTCATCTCCACCGGCGACAAGGACCTGGCGCAACTGGTGGATGAGCATGTCACCCTAGTCAACACTATGAGCGACGAGCGGCTTGACCGGGAGGGGGTCATCGCCAAGTTCGGCGTGCCGCCGGAGCGCATCGTCGATTACCTGACCCTGGTCGGCGACAGCGTGGATAACATCCCTGGCGTCGCCGGCTGCGGCCCCAAGACCGCCGTCAAGTGGCTTCAGGAATACGGCGATCTAGCGGGAGTCATAGCCAACGCCCCCCAGATCAAGGGCAAGGTGGGCGAAAACCTGCGCCAGAGCCTGGATCAGCTCCCCCTGTCCCGCCAACTGACCTCGATCCGCCTCGATGTCGCCCTGGACCTGGAATTGGCGGACCTCAAGCCCACCTCCCCCGACCTGGAGACCCTGCGGGCCTGGTACCGACGTATCGAGTCGCGGCGGTTACTGGAAAGTCTGGAGGCTGAGGCGCGACGGGCCGGCGGCACCGACCGAGAGACTGAGGTCAGTACCAGGACCAATACCCGGGCTTCCTCAGCGGCTGAAGCGCGGCCATCCCTTGCGATAGCTAATGCAGAAACCGTGGCCAGCGGTAGGGCACTCCCCGGACCAACCAGTCCAGAAACAGCGGCTGTCGGTAAGGCTGGGGATAGCGCGGCCAGCCAGGATACAAATAATCCTCCCCACCTGGCGCGCACCGACGCCACCGCCCATCCTCACCCTGTCCCCCAGCACCCCGCTTACGAGATCATCCTCGACCCGCCGCTCCTGGACGCCTGGCTGGCCCGCCTGGCGGCGGCGGACCTCTTCGTCCTCGACACCGAGACCACCAGCCTGGACTACATCCAGGCACGCATCGTCGGCCTGTCCTTCGCCATTGAGGCCGGCGCGGCGGCCTATGTCCCCCTGGCCCATAGTTATCTCGGCGCCCCAGCCCAATTGGACCGGGAGGCGGTGCTGGCGCGGCTGCAACCGCTGCTGGAGGACCCGGCCAGGCTCAAGGCCGGCCACAACCTCAAATACGACATGAGCGTGCTGGCCAATCACGGCATCGAGCTGCGCGGCATCGCCCAGGACACCATGCTGGAGTCCTACGTCCTCGACAGCACCGCCAGCCGCCACGACATGGACAGCCTGGCCCTCAAATACCTGGGCCACCGCACCATCCACTTCGAGGACATCGCCGGCAAGGGCGCCGGCCAGTTGACCTTCGACCAGATCCCTCTCGAACAGGCCGGCCCCTACGCCGCCGAAGATGCGGAGGTCACCCTGCGCCTGCACCGGGCCTTCGCCCCCCGGCTAGACCAGCTTCCTGGCCTGGCCCGCCTCTACCGCGAGATCGAGATCCCCCTGGTACCGGTGCTGTCACGCCTGGAGCGCCAAGGGGTGCGCATCGACCGCGAGCGCCTGGCGGACCAGAGCCGCGACCTGACCGAGCGCCTCGCCCGGCTGGAGGAGGCGGCCCATTGCGTCGCCGGGCGACCCTTCAACTTGGGCTCCCCCAAGCAGATCGGCGAGATCTTCTTCGCCGAGCAGGGGCTGCCGGTGCTGGAGAAAACCCCCAAGGGGGCACCCTCCACCGCCGAGTCCGTCCTGCAGCAACTGGCCGACGCCGGCCACGAGCTGCCGCGCCTCATCCTCGAACACCGCGGCCTGGCCAAGCTCAAGTCCACCTACACCGACAAGCTGCCGCAAATGGTCAGCCCCCTCACCGGACGGGTCCACACCTCTTATCATCAGGCGGTGGCCGCCACCGGGCGCCTGTCCTCCTCGGACCCCAACCTGCAGAACATCCCCATCCGCGGCGAGGATGGGCGGCGCATCCGCCTGGCCTTCATCGCCGACCCAGGCTGCAAGCTGGTCGCCGCCGACTATTCCCAGATCGAGCTGCGCATCATGGCCCACCTCTCCGGGGACGAGCGCCTGCTGGCCGCCTTTGCTGCCGGCCAGGACATCCACACCGCCACCGCCGCCGAGGTCTGGGGCCTGGCGCTGGACCAGGTCAGCCCCGAGCAACGCCGCTCCGCCAAGGCCATCAACTTCGGCCTCATCTACGGCATGTCCGCCTTCGGCCTGGCCAAGCAGTTAGGCGTCGAGCGAGGCGAGGCCCAGGCCTACGTGGACCTCTATTTTCAGCGCTACACCGGGGTGAAGGACTTCATGGAGCGTACCCGCCAGCAAGCGCGGCGGGACAAGTACGTCGAGACGATCTTTGGCCGTCGCCTGCACCTGCCGGACATCGACCACCCCAACCAGGCCCGCCGCTCCGGCGCGGAGCGCACCGCCATCAACGCCCCCATGCAGGGCAGCGCCGCCGACATCATCAAGCGCGCCATGATCGCCGTCGATGCCTGGATTCAGGCTGAACGCCCGCCGGTGCGCATGATCATGCAGGTCCATGACGAACTGGTCTTTGAGGTGGAGGAGGGCGCGGTGGCGCAGGTCAAACCCCGCATCCGCGCCGCCATGGAGTCCGCCGCCGAGCTGGCCGTGCCCCTGCTGGTGGAGATCGGCGTGGGCGATAACTGGGAAGAGGCGCATTGAATCCGAGCCCCAGGCCCCTGTGGTGAGCCATCAGGCTTGCGAGGCCGATAGCAGGCTCTATTCCTTGCGAATGCGCAACCGTTCTTGATCAAGCGTCACAATCGCCCCCAAGGCCA
>SBFV01000207.1 GCA_006227775.1 Gammaproteobacteria bacterium
GGTATCCCCCTGGACCAGCAACCGGGTCAACAGCTCGTTGAGGTAAAGGCCGCAATAGAGAGCGGGACCGGGGAGTTCCAGGGGAGGGCCCGCGGCTTCCGCGGCGTTCAGGTTTTTGACCTCGCCACGCCCAGACCAGCTCGCCCACAAGGGTTGAAAAGGTTGAAGGATGGGGCACAGGGAGGCACGACCACGCTTGGCGCCCCGGGCCAGGACCGTCATGCGCTCGCCGTCGGCGGCGAAGAGGTCGAGAAGCAGGCTGGTATTGCTATAGTCCCGCCGGTGCAGCACGAAACAGCGCCGGAGGGTTTCACGGGGGACGACTACCGCCATGGTGTCCTTCTGGCTCCTCGCCGGAGCCGGTTACCCCGCTCAGGCGTCCCCGTAGCCGAGGCTGGCCAGGGCGGCCTCGTCGCTGGACCAGCTCTTTTTGACCTTGACCCAGACTTCCAGGTGGACGGGGCAGCCGAAGAGCTTTTGCATCTCCAGCCGGGCCTGGGTGGCGGCGGCCTTGAGGGCTTCGCCGCGGCGGCCGATGAGAATGGCCTTCTGGCTGTCGCGCTCTACCCAGACCAGGGCGTGGATCCGATAGCGCCCGGTCGGCTCAGCCACGAAGCGCTCGATCTCCACCGTGGTCTTGTAGGGCAGTTCCTGGCCGTAGCGCTGCATGATCTGCTCGCGCACCAGTTCCGCGGCCAGAAAGCGTTCGGAGCGATCCGTGAGCTGGTCCTCGGGGTAGATATTCTCTCCCTCCGGCAGAGCGGCGATGACGATTGCCAGCAACCGGTCCACCTGGTCGCCGCGTTTGGCCGAAACGGGCACCAGGTGCAGGAAGTCGTGACGGGCCGCCAGGGCCTGGAGGTAGGGCAGGAGGCGGTCTTTGTGATCGAGCAGATCGATCTTGTTGATCACGGCGATGACCGGCACGCCGCTGTCGGCGAGGACGCGCAAAGCCTGCTCGTCCTCCCGGGTAAAGCGTCCAGCCTCCACCAGTAGCAGCGCCAGGTCGACGTCCGCCAGGACGGCCCGCGCCGTCCGGTTGAGGTAGCGGTTCAAGGCCCCCTCTCCACGCTGATGCAGCCCCGGGGTATCGACGAATATCGCCTGGCCACGGGGGGTGGTTTCGATGCCGAGGATGGCATGGCGCGTGGTCTGGGGCTTATGGGAGGTGATGGCGAGCTTGAGGCCCAGGATTCGGTTGAGCAGGGTGGACTTGCCGACGTTGGGCCGGCCGAAGATGGCGACCAGGCCGCGGTGATGGGGGGTCGGAGAATCGGCTTCCATCCCCCCCCGGGGGGTTGTAGGGGCGGTTGGCTTGGGAGCGGTCGAATTGACTACGGTCATTTTGTCGCGCGGGTCAGATGTCATCGGCGATCAACTCCAACATGAGATCCGCGGCGGCCTGCTCGGCTCGGCGCCGGCTGGTGCCAGCGCCCTGGGTGCGCAAGCCCTGGTCCGGCAGGGAACAGGTTACCCGGAAGGACTGTGCATGCTGAGTGCCGTCGATGGCGAGAATCTCGTAAGTCGGCAAGGGGCGCCGCCGGGCTTGTAGGGCCTCTTGGAGGCGGGTCTTGGGATCCTTGATCTGTCCATGACTGATGGCGATGGCAAGGTTGTCCGCGAAGAGGCTCAGGATGACCCGCTGGGCTTCCACGAAACCCGCGTCCAGGTAAAGGGCGCCAAAAACGGCCTCCAGGGCATCCTCGAGCACGGAGTCCCGGCCATGGGCACCGGTGCGGGCCTCTCCGGGCCCCAGAATCAGGTAATCCCCCAGCCGCAGGTGACGGGCCAGTCGTGCCAGGGCGTCCTTCTTGACCAGGGTGGCCCGGGTGCGGCTGAGGTTGCCCTCGTCGGCGTCGGGCAGTTGCTCCCAGACCGCCTCGGCAATCACGAAACCGAGCAGGGCATCCCCGAGGAACTCCAGCCGCTCGTTACTGGGGCCGGGGGCGCTGCGATGAGTCAGGGCCTGGGTCAGGAGTTCCGGGCGGTTGAAAACATGCCCGAGGGTACGGGCCAGCCGCTGGGGATCCCTGACCACGTTCAGGGGATCAGACTGGTGTGGTTGAAGGTGAGGACGGCGTCCAAGTTGCCGAAGAGATGTTCCCGCACCTCGTAATGAACGCTAAGTTCGCGACCGATCTGCGCCTTCTCGATGGTGAAGCTATTGGGGCTGATTGAGCGTATATCTTTGATATATAGCTTTTTTTCAAGAGTTTGAATCACCCCTTGGGGACCCATGGCCGCCGTGCCGGGATCCCGGGAGATGTCCTCCATCACCGAGTGGACGGTCCAGAATTGCAGATAGTGGGGCCCCAGCTTGAAGGCGGCGGTGGCCGCCCCGGCGATCAGTGCGATCAGGATGAGGGTGCTGATGAGACCGAAACCTCGGCTGGCATTACGATAGGACTGAGTCATGGCATCCTCCGCGAGGGATTCGTTCAGCGGCGGCGATCGGGGTGGCGGAGGCCATCCTGAGGGTTCTCCAGGTGGGCCAAGGCCGGAGGGCAGCGCCGGGGCGGTTGACCTATTGCAAGATTGAGCTATTTGATCAGGGTACCCAGACGACTCCAGTCGATGGGGAAGCCGTCCCGCTGACCATCCCAATTCATCCAGATCGCGAACGCCTTGCCGACCAGGTTGCCCTCCGGCACCAGGCCCCAGCAGCGACTGTCGTTGCTGTTGTCCCGGTTGTCGCCCATGACGAAATAATGGCCAGGCGGGACCTTGACGGACCCCTTGAGGAGCTCGTAGCAGCCTGGCGCCAGATCCGGGGCCCGAGGGTGAATGAGGATGCGATGCTCCACCTCGCCGAGTTGCTCGTCAGCGATCCGCGACCCGGTCATGCCCGCCCCGGCGCCAACGCCGGTATAGACGCCATTCGGTATCTGGGGGATGGCCTGGCCGTTCACGAAGAGCGTCTTGTTGCGGTAGGCGATCTCATCGCCGGGGACGCCGACGATGCGTTTGATGTAGTCGGTGGCCGGATCGAGGGGAAAGCGGAAGACCGCCACGTCCCCGCGCTGGGGCTCGCCCAGATCGAGGAACTTGGTATCGAGCACCGGCCAGCGTAGGCCATAGGCGAACTTGTTGACCAAGATAAAGTCACCCACCAGCAGGGTCGGCATCATCGAACCCGAGGGAATGCGGAAAGGTTCAACCAGAAAGGAGCGAAGCAACAGAACGATCAGGATGACGGGGAAGAAGGAACGGGCGTACTCCACGATGACGGGTTCCTTTCGGCGCGCCTTGGCGCGGACCTTGCCCTCGGCCTCGTCCCCCAGGGCCGCATCGGCCGCCAAGCGGTTGCGCCGGGGGGCGAAGAACAGGGCATCGAGGAGCCAGATACCCCCCGTCAAGGCCGTGGCCAACACCAGAAAGGCCGGAAAATCGAAATTCATGAGCCGGAT
>SBFV01000281.1 GCA_006227775.1 Gammaproteobacteria bacterium
ACTGCTGAGGGATCTGGCCAACGGTGGCCAGGGCCCGGTGCCGGACCCGGCCAGGGGGGCCATCGCCGCCCGCTTCCATCTCGGGCTGGCCCAGGCCGTGGCGGATCTGGCGCGGCGACTGGCGAAGGAGGGGGAGCTGGACACCGTCGCTCTCTCCGGTGGCGTCTTTCAGAACAAGACCTTTTTCGAGGCCCTCTGCCAGGGCCTGCGCGAGCGTGGCTTGCGCGTCCTCAGCCACCGCCAGGTGCCCACCAACGACGGCGGCCTGTCTCTTGGGCAGGCCGTGATCGCGGCGGCTAGACTTATCCCATCCTCCCCCTGACCCATCCCCTGATGGAGGCCGCCCATGGCCAACCCAGCACCGCGATCCCCGCTAGGAAACCGTCCCGCCACGCTTCCCCGCGTTGAGCAAGTCCCCCCGGGGACGAAGCGGGTACCAGAAAATGGATGCTTTCTTGGGATGCTAACCCTGCTTCTGGTGCTGAGCGGCTTGTTCCCGACCTGGGTTAGCCAGGCCGCTCCCCTCTCGCCCGCCCAAGTGCCTCCGCCCCTGGTGGACTGGGTTGACTGGGTTCTGTGGAATGTGCCCGACCACGCCTGTCCGCGGCTGGATGGCAATCCCCAGGCCCGTTCTTGCGTCTGGCCGGCCAGTCTGCGACTGGACCTGGACGGCTCCGGTGGAGTCTTCTGGCTCGAGGTGGGGGTCTTCGCCACCCAGCCCGTACCCCTGGCCTTGCCCGGGGATGATGCCACCTGGCCCCAGGAGGTACGGGTCAGCGTCTGGGGCAGGGGCCAGCCCGAGGATCCTGGTGGCACCTGGGAACCCGGGGCGGGCCAGCCCGTGCCGGTGGTCAGTCGTGAGGGTAAGCCGGTCGTCTGGCTGCCGGCTGGCCAGCATCGGCTTCACGGCCGCTTTCACTGGGACCTGTTGCCAGCGACCCTGAACCTGCCTCCCCAACTGGCCCTCGTGACCCTGAAGATCGAAGGCCAGGAAGTGCCGTTCCCGGTCCTGAACGATCGGGGCCAGCTCTGGCTCTCCACCCAGGCCACGGCTGCCGCCGCGCCCCAGGCCGCGCCGGAGGACCGCTTGCGCCTCCAGGTCTTTCGCCGCCTGGAGGAAGGGGTGCCTTTGGGCCTGACCAGCCGGCTAGTCCTCGAGATCGCCGGCCGCCCCCGGGAAATCGTCCTGCCCGCTACCTTGCCCCCCGGACTCATCCCCATGGCCTTGACCAGTCCCCTCCCGGCGCGTCTGGAAGCCGATGGTCGCCTGGTCCTTCAGGCACGGCCCGGTCATTGGGAACTGACCCTCCAGGCCCGCTATCCGGACGAGGTGAGCGCCTTTCCCTTCCCAGAGCTGCCGGACCCCTGGCCGGCGGAGGAACTCTGGGTCTATCAGGCCAATACCGCCGTGCGCCTGACCGAGCCCCAGGACGCCCCCGCCATCGATCCGCGTCAGACGGAGCTGCCCGCGGAATGGCGTTCCCTGCCGGCCTTTCGCCTGAGCCCCGGGGTGACGTTGCGCCTGGACGTCATCCGCCGTGGCGATCCCCAGCCCGAGCCGGATCGCCTGCACCTGCGGCGTCACATCTGGCTCGATTTCGACGGTCAGGGCTTCAGCGTTCGCGACCGCATCACCGGGACCCTGACCGCGGGGTGGCGCCTGGACGCCGGGCCCGACATGACCCTGGGGCGGGTGGATCTCGACGGCGACCCCCAGTCGATCACCCTGGACCAGACCAGCGGTCGTGAGGGGGTGGAGCTACGGCGCGGTCGGCTCGACCTGAGCGCCGACAGCCGGATGCCCCGGGCGACGCGCATCTCGGCCACGGGTTGGGCGCGGGATTTCAGCGAGGTGAGCGCCGAACTCAATCTGCCACCGGGGTGGCGCCTCTTCACCGCCCTGGGGGTGGATCATGCCCCGGGTAGCTGGCTGGCGGCTTGGACCTTGCTGGACTTTTTCCTGGTCCTGGTCATCACCCTGGCCGTCGGTCGGCTCTTCGGCTGGGGCGCCGCCGTCCTGGCCCTGGCCGCCCTGGCGCTGACCTGGCAGGAGGAGGGGGCGCCCCAGTATGTCTGGCTGAATCTGCTGGCCGCCCTGGCCCTGGCCCGGGTCCTGCCCGCGACCAGCGGCCTGTCGCGCTGGATCAGGGCCTACCGTCTGGGCTCACTCCTGGCCCTGGCCCTCATCGCCATCCCCTTCCTGGCCGGGCAGTTGCGGCTGGGTCTCTACCCTCAGCTCGAATATCCCTATCTGGTGCAGCCGACGCCGGGACAGGCCCTCAAGGAGGACAACAGCGCCGACGCCGGCATGTTGCCGCTGGAAGCGGAGGTCTATGGGCAACAGGCCCCGGCCCCAGCGGCCCCATTACCCCGGGTTGAGGGACGGTCGCTGGCTTCTCGCGGCAAGGGGACCGCCCTTGGCGACGCCCTCACCGGCGCCGGTGGCGCTGGCTCCGGCCCCGATGACCTCAAGCGCCTGGACCCGGATGCCCTGACCCAGACCGGTCCGGGCCTGCCGGACTGGCGCTGGCATCGGGTGATCCTGAACTGGCAGGGCCCGGTCCAGGCAGGTCAGGAGATGCGTCTGATCCTCGTGCCCCCCATCGCCAATCTGGCCCTGGCGGTGCTGCGGCTCGTCCTGATCCTGGGCCTGGTCTTCCTGCTCGCGGGGGGCAGGGATCTGCTCCGGGGGCAGGGTCCGGGGCCGGGTTCCCGTCAGGCCCGGGATGGGGGCCTGGAGAATGACCCGGCGGAGGACCCGCCTCTTGCCTCGGCGGGGGGTGCCAAGCCAAGTCCAGCCCCCCGTGCAAGGCTCGACCCGGATCAGGGCGGGGCGCGTGCCTGGGTGGGTAGTGGCTGGGGGGTCCTGATCTTGCTGGCGATGACCCTCCCCCCTAACGAGACCCTGGCGAGGGACTTGCCGACTCCCGAGTTGTTGAACGAACTTCAGGCCAGGCTGCTGGCCCCCCCGGACTGTGAGCCCGGCTGCGCCGAGATCCCCCGCCTGACACTGACCGCGGAGCCGGATCGGTTAAGGCTGGAACTGGAGCTGGATGTCGCGACGCGGATGGGTATCCCCCTCCCGGCCCAGACCGGCCAGTGGGTGCCATCGACGGTGGCGATCGACGGCACGCCGGCCACGGCCCTGCTGCGCGGTCCGGAAGGCCACCTCTGGGTCCTGGTGGGGCCGGGCCGGCACCGACTGGTCCTGACGGGGCCCTTGCCCGCCCGGGAACGACTCAGCCTGCCCTTGCCACTGCGTCCGCGTCAGGTCAAGGTGGTCGCGTCCGGCTGGCGAATCACCGGCATCGGCGACAACGGGGTTCCGGAGGTTCAGCTTCTGCTGACGCGGGAAGGGATCGCAGCGGGAACCGTACCTGGGGATGCGGCCGGTGCA
>SBFV01000186.1 GCA_006227775.1 Gammaproteobacteria bacterium
GCCAGCCAGGAACTCAAGGTGGTGTTCTCGGGGGAGGGGGGAGACGAGGTCTTCGCCGGTTACGGTCGTTACCACAGCTCCCTTCTGGAGCGCTGGTTCAAGGGCCTGCTGGCGCCGGGTTCCCAAGGCTTCCGTACGCGAGGCACCTTCCGCGGCCCCTGGCCGCGCAAGCTCTTTACCCCGGCCCTGCTGGAACAACTCCCCGCGGTCCGCCAGCCGGTGGTCGATGCCTGGCGCCAGGCCCCCGCCACCTGGACCGACCTGCGGCGCATGCAGTACATCGATCTCACCCAGGCCCTGCCGGACAACCTGCTGGTCAAGGCCGACCGTATGCTCATGGCCTGGGCGCTGGAGGGCCGGGTGCCCTTTCTCGATCACCGGCTGGTGGAATTCGGCCTGGGCCTGCCGGATCGGCTCAAGGTCGCCGGCGGGGTAGGCAAGCTGTTCCTCAAGCGCTGGGCGACGCACGAGATCCCCGCGGACTACCTCTTTGCCCGCAAGCGAGGCTTTCACGTCCCCATGGGCGACTGGCAGGATGCGGACCTGCTGGGCCGGTTGGCCCGGGTGTTGCCCGAGAACCCGGCCTTGCACCCCTGGTTCCGGCCGCAGGGGGTGCGGGAACTGATCGCCCGCTGCCGGGAAGTCCCCAAGGGCAGCGCCATGCTCTGGGCCATCGTCCAGTTCGTCCTTTGGCGCCGTTTCTTGCAGCAGGGCTTCAGCGAACGGCCCGCGGCCCTGACCGATCCCCTGACGCTCCTGGAGGACGGGCGGGAGTGGCCGTCCTGAGCACCGCATGCTCAGCGCCAGCGGTACCCGCGGACCCTAACTGACGGGGTGCGAGGGAAATCGGGGCCTCTGAAGTAGGGATAGGTCAGGGCGACGTTACGCAGGGTCGGGCCTTTGAAGTTGAAGCGGTCCGCGTCCTTGCCGGTAACGGCGGGGCGGCCCTCCATCCCCTCGGCGCCCTTGTAGGGCTCGACCACGCCCATCTTCTGGAAGGAATTGCCGCCCACCGCCTCACCGTTGTGGCAGGCGACGCAGCCACTGTCGGCGTTGATGGGGCCTTGCTGCCACTTGTCCCCGATGGAGGTCTTGATGTTGTCCGTGCCGCCCATGGAAAGGTTGTGGCAGGAGTTGCAGGAGATGAAGCCGGAATTGGACAGACGCGGATCGAAGTAGAGTTTCTTGCCCAGTCCGACCATACCCAGGTTGACGGACTGGGGCGGACGGATGGGGGTGATGGGCTCATAAACCCGCTTGGCCTCGCGATGATCAAGGACCAGGCCTTCCGCCCGCAACGCCGCCAAATGCCAGGACACTTTAGACTGGACCAGGCCAAGGGCCTGGGTCATGTCGCCAGCGCTGATCTCCTCCTCTCCCAGCAGGAGGAGCAGGCAACGCAAGCGGCTTTGATCCATCAGGGAATAAAAAAATCGATCGATCTCGGTCATGGCCCCGCGCGTATGCGAGGCGAGTCTTAAGAAAAGCTTAAGGTTGGGCTGTCAGAATGACTACTCGTTAGTGCACCGGGGAGAAGTCACCATGTTCGGCATCCTTGCATCACCTAACAAGACGGCAGCCAACAAAATTTCCCCCCTTAAGGCCTCCCCCACAAAGGGTCTGGCCACCCTGATGACCATCCTGCTGCCACTCAGCCTCGTCATGGGCGAGGCCAGTGCCGCCGAGGCCTTGATAGCCCCGGCCAGCATGGCTAAGGAGACCGGGGGTTACGAGCCCAGGACGACCTACTACGGCAGGTATTTCGGGCTCTCCGCGCGAGACCGCAATGCCCAGCGTCTATCCAGTCGTCTGGGCGCGAAGCAGGAACCGGCTTCGGGCACCGCCGTGGAAGTGGACAAAACGCGATCGCCAGACCGGCGGTAAACCCATGGCCGCGGAGCGGTTCAAAACGCGATCGCCACCTGAGCGGTAAAACCGTTGCCGCTGTCGCCGGTCCCCCCCTCACTCGCGCCATAATCCTGATCATGGACGTATTCGAGTTGCACGGTGGTGTAGTCGTAGATCGCCAGATTGAAGGTCGCCAGCCACCGGGCCGCCGGCAATTCCAGGGCCAGCGCCTCGGCGCTGCCCTGGTAACCCAGGGCGATCTGGGCGGGCTTGCGGAATAGATCGAAACCGTAGCCCGCTTCCAGCATCCAGGCGGAAGGCTGCTGCTCCGCCAGGGCCTCACCGGCGCCCAGGTTGAACCGCTCGGTCGCGGTGACATATTCGCCAATCAGGGTCCAGGAACCGGCCTCGAAGAGCAGGCTTGCCGCCAGGCCACCCACCCGGTCGCCATCCTCCACCACCTCTCGCAGGCGGTCGGAATCGCCCAGGTCACTGAGGTAGCCCAGGGCCAAAGTCAGGGAATGGGCCCCCACTTGGCCGGCAAAACCCACCTCCAGGCCCCACGCGTTGCTGCTCTGGCCACCCCCTTCGTGCTGCTCTCCCTCGAAGGCATAGGCGGCGCCAAAGAATGGGTCGAGCGCAAAGCCTAGCCCCCCTCCAATCTCCCGGGTCTCGCCCAACTCCAGGGTCAGCGGGTCCGAGACCATGCTGGAATCGTAACGGCCAAAGGGGAGATAGAACTGACCACCGTCGACGAACCAGGTCCCCTCCGGGGGACCGACCCGCAGTTGGGCCACATCCAATTCCAGGGGCGCCCGGCCGTTATCCTGGTAGAGACCGCTCGCCTGGACCTTGACCCAGGGGTGAGGCTGGAAGGTCATCACCAGATCCAGGGTGGAGATGATCCCCTCGTCCTTGCTTGAGCCTGCATAGGGATTGGTGTAGACCCAGCCGGCCTCGATCAGGCCATTGAGTTGCAAATAGGGGTAGGACTGCTGACCCGTGGCATCCCGGGGCGGGAAGCGCGGGGGGCCGTCATCCTCGCCCGCGGCCGGGTCCGCCTCCGCTTCAGTCTCAGCCGGCGGTTCAGGGGGCCGAACATGCTTGTGATCTTGGCCGAAGGAGGTCCGCGCCGCGGGGGCGGGGATGGCCGAGGGAGCGGAGGCCCCAGGGGCGGTGTTATCGGGAGCGGTGGTCTCGGCGGCTAGGAGGGTCGGTCCGACCAAAGCTACCAGGGCCAGCCAGGCCAGGCGCGCTGGGGTCAGCCGGGGAGGGATGGAGGAGACGGAAGGGCACCGGGAGATGGACAACATGTCCGAGTGGGTGATACGGCTTAAGGTGGCGGGAGGGGGCACGTTGCCAGAGCCAGTGGCTAGCCTTGCCATTGATAGACCTCGATCAGGGTGCTGCCACACTGGGTGCATCCCCGGCATTTCTCGGCTTGCAGACTGGTGACCTTGCCTTTGCGTTGCCAGACCTCGAGCATGCCGCGGACCAATTCGCGGTCCGCGGCGAAATAGGCGGCGACCTCATCGAGGGTCGCCTGC
>SBFV01000463.1 GCA_006227775.1 Gammaproteobacteria bacterium
AAGGACTTGATCGCCGGCAGCATGCCGATGTTCTCCTCCAGGGTGGCGAACATCTCGGCAAGGGCGCGCACCCCCTCGGTGAAGCGGCCCGCCAAGATGAGCGCCCCCGCACAGGGCCCAGTGCCACTAAAATAAGCCCAACCGGTGGAAAATCCCACCGTGGACCCCCTGTTCGCCCGCGCCTCCGGTCTGACCAACCTCCACACCGCCCCCCTGGGACGGTCTTGTTGGCGATTATGTCTATTCGATAACCAACCTCAGGGACCTCACCTTGGACCTCAACCACCTCACCGCCCCCGACGCCCCCCTGGCCATCATCGGCCTGGGCTACGTTGGCCTGCCCCTGGCCGTCGAATTTGGCAAGCACCGCCCGGTGATCGGCTTCGACATCAAGCCCGAGCGTATCGCCGAGCTCCAGGCCGGCCACGACAGCACCCGTGAGACCACGCCGGCGGAACTGGCCGCCGCCCGCCATCTCACCGTCACCAGCGACCCGGCCGCCCTCAAGCCCTGCCGCATCTTCATCGTCACCGTCCCCACCCCGGTGGATGACTACAAGCGCCCCGACCTCACGCCCCTGCTCAAGGCCTCCACCACCGTCGGCCAGGTCCTCAAGCCCGGCGACCTGGTGATCTACGAATCCACCGTCTACCCCGGCTGCACCGAAGAGGACTGCGCCCCGGTGCTGGAAAAGTGGTCGGGGTTGAAATACGCTGCCTCCCCCACTCCCCAACCCTCCCCCGATATCTTCCACCTCGGCTACAGCCCCGAGCGCATCAACCCCGGCGACCCCCATCACCGCCTCACCACCATCAACAAGGTCACCAGCGGCTCCAGCCCGGCCATCGCCGCCATCGTCGACGCCCTCTACCGCCAGATCATCACCGCCGGCACCCACCGCGCCAGCAGCATCCGCGTCGCCGAGGCGGCCAAGGTGATCGAGAACACCCAGCGCGACCTCAACATCGCCCTGATGAACGAGCTGGCGCTGATCTTCGGCAAGCTCGGCATCGACACCCTGGAGGTGCTGGAAGCCGCCGGCAGCAAATGGAACTTCCTGCCCTTCCGCCCCGGCCTGGTCGGTGGCCACTGCATCGGCGTCGACCCCTACTACCTCACCCACAAGGCCATCGCCATTGGCTACCACCCCGAGGTCATCCTCGCCGGGCGGCGCATCAACGACCGCATGGGCGCCCATGTCGCGGAGACCGTGGTCAAGCTCATGCTGCAAAGCGGCATCGGCGTGTGTAACAGCCGGGTCCTGATCCTGGGCCTGGCCTTCAAGGAAAACTGCCCGGATCTACGCAACACCCGGGTGGTGGACATCATCGATGCCCTGCATGAGTACAGCATCCGCGTCGACGTTTACGACCCCTGGATCGACCGGGCGGAGGCCCAGCACGAATATGGGCTGCACTGCCTGGCCGAGCTGCCGCGGGTAGCCCCCCCTCTCCCCAACCCTCCCCCACCAGGGGGGAGGGGGCAAGAGGCTGCGCCGCCCAGACATCCTGATCACCCCTCCCCCCCCGCGCCTGATCACCCCTCACCCCTCGCGCCTGATCACCCCTCCCCCCTCGCGGGGGAGGGGCCGGGGGAGAGGGGGCAATCGACCGGCCCCTACGACGCCCTCATCCTCGCCGTCGCCCACCGGGACTTCATCGCGATGGGCCCCGCCGGTCTGCGCGCCCTGGGCAAGGCCAAGTGCATACTCTATGACGTCAAGGCCATCCTGCCCGCGGAGCAAGTGGACGGGCGGCTGTGACCAGGGAGACGGCGCGCCGATGACCCGGCCGAGCATTTGAGTGCAACCTTTCCAAGTTCAGTCGCCTTGAAGACAGGCACCATGCACGCCAGCAAGCTGAGTTGAAAGCGAGACCGCTCCTGGAGTAACGTCGGGCCAGCATCAAGAGCAAGCGCCATGACCACCCAAAGCTACGAGACCGATTTTTCTCCACTGGACGCAAGAGCAATCCGCCGCCCTGCGTGCCCCCCAGTTCGCCGCGCTCGACCTGGAACATAAGGCATGTCTTGCCGTTCTAGCCATCTCGGTGATGATCACTCGGCGTAACCTGGCCATCACTCGAGCAAATCAGGTCCATTGCCGCGAGGGGAACTGATTTTTCTCGTGTCCCTGGACGAATATCCTGACCTGGCTCAAGAAAAGGCAAGATGACCCTGAAGGCCGATCGGCGCTTCGCTAATATAAGCGCTGCCTTATGCAACCCGGGAGGCCCATCCGATGGACGACACCCTGAAACGCCTGCTGGACGCGGAGATGCGCGCCGAGCGCCTGGCCCAGGAGGCGGAAGAGGAGGCGGAGCGCCTGGTCCAGGCGGCCATCGCCGAGGCCAAGGCGAATGAGGAGCGCTTTCGGGCTCGCATCCCGGACCTGCACCGGAGCTTCATCCAGAAATCCGGGGAACGCGCCGAGCAGACCATCGCGGAGCTCAAACGGCGCTATGACGAACGCCATGTCCAGCTTCGTAATCTGGCCGAGGAGCGGGAGGAGGATGCCCTGGCGGCGGCCTTCGATATCCTCTTGACGGCGGACTGAGGACCGGTTTTCCGCGGGGATGCGGAACCCTGAGCGGTAGTTACGCTTTAAGCGGCGGATGATTCCCAGATCATGAAGTTCGCGGCGCATCAGGCTTATCTTCATACCCGGGTGTCGGGCATGGCAACCCGGCTGTTCAGACCCGACACGCTCGCCCTCTTGGCGGAGCGGCGCGCCGAGGAACTGGCGGCGGAATACGACCTGACCGCGGCCCTGGAGAGCCAGTTGCCGGTGAAGGCACGCAGCCGGGCGGTGGAGCAGGCCCTGATCAACACCCTGCTCGCCGAGTTGCGCATCCTCATCCGGCCCATGGCGGCACCGGAGCGGACCCTGATCCTGGACTGGGGGCGCCATTATGCCCTGGCCAACCTCAAGACCCTGATCCGTGGCAAGCTCCACGACCTGGACCGCAAGGTCATCGCCGATAACCTTTACGAGCTACCCCACAACCTGCGCCTGCCCATGCAGGACAGCCTCTTCCAGGCTGAGAACGTGCTTGAGCTGCTGCGCCAGCTCGAGGGGGGCCCCTACAGCTTCATCGCCCGCCAGGCGCGGGTGGTCTTTGAGCGCAAGCAGGAACCCTTTGCCCTGGAGGCGGCCATCGACCAGCGTTACCTGACCGGGCTGGTCCGCGACATGGCCCTCTTTTCCGATCGTCATTGCCCCTGCCTGCGCCGTCTCATCGGTGCCTTGCTCGACCGGCTCGCCATCCTCTGGCTGCTGCGCTTCCGTTTTTCTTACCAGTTGTCCTCCAGCGAAACCTTCTTCCAGTTGGTGCCCTCCATGCGGCGCTTGCACCGCGAGCGGCTGTTGGCCCTGGTCAATCTCGACTCTTTCGCCGCCGTGCTCGCTGCCCTGCCTCCACCCTTCACGGGCCTGCTGGCGGCGAGCCACGACCTCATGGACGTGCAGCGGCGTCTCAACGCCTTCCTCCGTGGCGAGGCCCTGGATGTCATCCACGTGGGCCAGACCGGCGTGGCCCGGGCCTTGGCCTACCTCATCCTGCGGGAGCAAGACCTCATGGCCCTCTTCTCCCTCATTCAGGGACGGTTGCTGGAGTTGCCCGCCGAGGTGATCAAGGTGGCCATCGAAACCTCATCCGCCCGCTGTCACCTCGGCGAGCGGCAGGCAGCGTGAATCATGTCGACACCGGTCCCGTCCCTGCCCGGACCCTCAACCCGTAGGTGATGCCGGATGTTGCGTCCAACCCCGATGAAGCATGTCCGGCTCCTCGTCATCGATGAGGACCTGCCCCGGGCCTCCCTGACCCTGGCGGAACTGGCCAGTTTTCACGCCGACGACCGACCACCGGAGGAGGAAGGCTTCGCGGGCCAACCCAGCGTCGCCTATCGTGACATTTGGCGCCAGGCCAGCTCCCGCTTGGAAAAGATCACCCGGCTGATCCCCCTCCCCCCGGAGGAGCGGAACCCAAGTCCGCGCGTCATCCCCGAAGAGGAACTCACCGCGACCAATAACTGGCTGGGCAGCCTGTGGGAGACCTGTTCCCGCTACGAGGAGGAATTCCGCGCCATCGACGACGAGGATCGCCTGATCCGTGAGCAGCAATCGGCCCTGAGCAACTTCGAAGGCCTGGGAATCGACCTGGGGATGCTGCGCAGCAAGACCCGCTTTCTGGATTTCTACGTCGGGCTGGTGCCCTACGCCAATGTGCGCCAGCTCGAGGGCGCGGTCGGTCTGGCGGATCACCTGCTCTTCCAGTATATGGTCACCGGGGACGATGCTCATGTGGTCATCGTCGGCCCCAGCGGGGCCCAGGGAGCCCAACTGGAGTCCGTGCTGCGCAGTGCCGGCTTCCGCCATCTGCCGATTCCCCCGGAACTGGATCACGAGCCCCAGGTGATGCGGGCCGAGCTGGCGCGCCGCCGCGAGGGCGCGGCCGCCCAGCGCGAGGCCCTGCGTCAGCGGCTGCGCGACTGGTCCGCCGATCTCATCGGGCAACTGGCCAGCAGCCGCGAGGTGTTGCGCCTGGCGGAGCCGCTGGTGCAACTGGACTCCGCCATCCGCGGCGTCGGGCCCCTGGCCCGCCTTGCCGGCTGGGTGCCGGCCGCGGCGGTCTCGGCCCTCGAGGCGCGGCTGCGCCAGACCCTGAGCCTGCCGTTCGACCTGAGCAGCCGCGATCCCCGCCCGGAGGAGCGCCCTCTGGTGCCGACCATCTCGACCCGTAACCGTCTCCTGGCGCCCTTCGCCCTGCTGGTGCAACAATATGGCATCCCCCGCTATGGCGAGATCGACCCTACCCCGCTCTTCGCCGCCAGCTTCCTGCTCATGTTCGGCACCATGTTCGGGGATGTCGGCCAAGGCGCGGTCATCGCCGGCCTGGCCTGGTACTTTCGCGCCCGGCTGGGCCGCTTTTATCTCTTCGGCGTCCTGGCCGGGTTCTCGTCGATCACCTTCGGCTTTCTCTTCGGCAGTGTCTTCGGCTTCGAGCATTGGCTGCCGGCCCTGTGGATGCCACCGCTCCACGACCCCCTGTTGATGTTGTCCCTGGCCCTGGGGTGGGGGGTCTTCTTCATCACCATGGCCTGCATCCTCGCCACGTACAATCGCCTGGTGATCGGCAACTGGGCCGGCGCCTTCTTCGGCCAGCATGGGCTGGTCAATCTGATCTTCTACCTGGCCCTGGCCTGGGGCGGCTTCAACCTGAGCCAGGGCGAGGCGTTCGGCCAGGGCCCCCTCTTGCTGGTCGTCCTGTCCCTGGGCGTCCTGGCCTGGCATGGCTGGGGCCACCTGGAGGCCCCGGTCGGGGAAAAGGTCCTGGTGGTCTTCATCGAGACCCTGGAGACCATCGTCGGCTACATCTCCAATACCCTGTCGTTTCTGCGCGTGGCGGCCTTCAGCCTCAACCACGCCGCGCTGGCCCTGGCCATCTTCACCCTCGCCGAGATGATGGGACCCCTCGGCCATGGCCTGACCCTGATCCTGGGCAATGTCTTCATGATCGTCCTCGAAGGAGGCATCGTGATGATCCAGGTGCTCCGCCTGGAGTTCTACGAGGGTTTCGCCCGCTACTTCGCCGGCGACGGCCATGCCTTCAATCCGCTGCGGCTAGGGCCAGCCCATGAACGGGAGTCTTTGCCATGATGGCCAGGACTCTCCCCCTATCCCCGCCCCCTTTTCACTCGTTCAAGCATTAGGAGTCCACCATGTACTGGCTCGTCGCCCTCATGTCCTTCGCGATCCTGGCACTCATCCTGGGCGGCCTGATCCTGGAAGTGCGCCCCGCCCTCGCCCACCGCATTCGGCCCTGGTACCGGCCCGCCATGAGCACCCAACTCCTGGCCTTCGTTGGCGCCCAGCTTGGGCTGCTGGTGCTGGGCATCAACGACGCCTTCGCCCAAGCCGCGGAAACGGCCACGGCGGTCAACGAGATCTCCACCGGCATGGGCCTGGCCATCATCGGTGTCGGCATCCCCACCGGCCTCTCCACCATCGGGGCCGGCATCGCCGTGGGGCCCATTGGCGCTGCCTCCCTGGCGGCGATCACCGAGAAGCCCGAGAGCCTGGGCCGCACCCTGATCTACCTGGGCCTGGCGGAGGGTATCGCCATCTACGGTCTGGTGGTCAGTATCCTGCTGCTGAACAAGATCTGAGACGGGAGACCGGTAAGTGGCCAGCGAGACCTTGCCCGATCAGGCGCGGGGTCCTGATCGGAGCCCCCATTCCCAGGCCGAGCCGGATTCTGGCGGCCCCGCGGCAAGGGTCACTCGGGCGGGAAGCGGACTGGCATCGGCTGCGTCCTCGCTCAATGGCGCCGACCATGGTAACCAGCAAGACACCCGCATGCTCTTCCTGGGGGACGAGAGCCTCGCGGACGGTTTCCGCTTGATCGGCTTCGAAACCCATCCTGACCCGGAACCGAGCCTCGTGGACCAGATCTTCACCGACCTGATCCGGCGCGGTGACAAGGCCTTCGCCATCGTCGACGAGGCCCTGATGCGTGCCAAAATCCCTGGCCTGGAACGGGTCCGGGCCGAGGGCGGTCGCGTGGTCGTGGCCGCCGTGCCCCGCCTGCGCGAGAAGCCGCGCCTGGCCAGCGACGTGGCCGACCGGCTGGATGCCATGTTCGGCAAAGGCGCGGGAGCGAAGTGAGGATGGCGACGCTAGGCCAGAGACTTGCCGTCAGGCGGCCAGCCACCCGGATGAATCACCATTAGCCATGCTTGCAGGTCATCCATTGTGAATCAGGTTGAAGAACTCGAACGGGCCCTGCTTGCCCGCGCCGAACGACTCGCCAGCGCCTACCGGGAGATGACCCAGCGTAGCCGCGACACCACCTTGCGGGAGGCGGCGGAACGGCTGCGCTTGCGGGAACAGCGCGAGGAGACCATCGCCCGCGCCCTCGGCGAGCGCGCCTTCCGCCAGCAGGTCCAGGCCAGCGAACTCAAGATGCAAAGCCAGCTCGATCGGCTGCGCTGGAACCTGGTGCAGGACGTGGAGCGCCGCCTGGAAGGGCGCATGCAGGCCTTCATCCAGGGGGACCCGGCGGGTTACAGCGCCTGGCTGCAGCGGCTGATCGCCAGCGCCGCCGCCACCATCGAGCGACCCGCCCTCCGTGTCCACGCCAACCCCCAGGACCACCAGCGCCTCTTCGCCCATTGGGACGCGGTCCAGGCGCAACTACCCGCCGGCCAGCGCGCCACCCTGGCCGACAGCCCCATCCCCACCCTGGCGGGGGTGCTGGTGGAGAGCGAGGACGGGCGCATCCGCGTCGACAATACCTTCGAGGGCCGGCAGGAACGGCTGCGCGCCCGCATCCAGCAGGTCATCCTGGAGCGGCTGCTGCCAGGCGGCCTGGATACCGGCAACCTTTTCGGCGGCTGACATCATGAGCAACACCCCGCGCGACACCCAAGATCCCGCCCACGACACCAGCCGCGACACTGGGCGCCGAGGCCGGATCCGCGATATCAACGGCCCCATCGTCACCGTCGTCCTGCCGGGCATCCGCAATGGCGAGCAGGTGCGCATCGGCGAGCTGGGCCTCTTTGGCGAGGTCATCTCCCTGCGTGGCGACGAGGCCATCGTCCAGACCTACGAGTCCACCGAGGGGGTGCGCCCCGGCGAGCCGGTCGTCGGTCTCGGCTGGCCCCTGTCCGTGGAGCTGGGTCCAGGCCTGCTCGGCGGGATCTTCGACGGCGTCCAGCGCCCACTGGAGAAGATCGCCCTTCAGTCCGGTGACTACATCCGGCGGGGGCTGGAGGTGCCCGCCCTGGACCGCGCCAAGGTCTGGGAATTCGAGCCTAACCGGGAACTGGAACCCGGCGCCCGCATCGGCCCCGGCACGGTCCTGGGGACGGTCCAGGAAACCCAGACCATCGTCCATCGCATCCTGGTGCCACCGACCCTGAACGGCGAGTTGGAAGAACTCGCCCCCGCCAGGGAGTACGACCTGGAGGCGACCATTGGCCGACTGCGCGACGCCCGGGGCCACACCCATCGCCTCAAGCTCTTCCACCGCTGGCCGGTGCGCAAGCCGCGCCCCTACCTGCGGCGGGACGATGGCGTGGCGCCCCTGATTACGGGCCAGCGGGTCATCGACACCTTCTTCCCCCAGCTCAAGGGCGGCAAGGGGGCGGTCCCGGGCCCCTTCGGCGCCGGCAAGACGGTGGTGCAGCAGCAGATCGCCCGCTGGTCCAACGCCGACATTGTCATTTATGTCGGCTGCGGCGAGCGCGGCAACGAGTTGGTGGACGTGCTGGAGACCTTCCCCCAGCTCGATGACCCCTACTCCGGACGTAAGCTCATGGAGCGCACCCTGCTGGTGGCCAACACCTCCAACATGCCGGTGGTGGCGCGGGAGGCCTCGGTCTACGTCGGCGTGACCATGGCCGAGTATTACCGTGACATGGGCTATGACGTGGTCATGCTGGCGGACTCCACCAGCCGCTGGGCCGAGGCCCTGCGGGAGGTCTCCGGTCGCCTGGGACAGATGCCGGTGGAGGAAGGCTACCCGGCCTATCTGGCCTCGCGCCTGGCGGCGGTCTACGAGCGCGCCGGCCGGGTCGAGACCCACGGCGCCGGCTCTGGCTCCGTGACCCTGATCGGGGCCGTCTCCCCGCCCGGCGGGGACTTCTCCGAACCGGTGACCAGCCACACCAAGGACATCATCGAGACCTTCTGGGCCCTGTCCAAGGAGCTGGCGGACGCCCGCCACTACCCGTCCATCGACTGGGTGACCAGCTTCTCCGGCCATGTCCACACCGCCGCCGAGTGGTGGCACCAGGAGATCGACCGCGACTGGGAGCGGCGCCGCACCGAGGCCCTGGCCCTGTTGGCGCGGGACGCGGAGCTGGCGCGCATCGTCAACCTGGTGGGTCCCGAGGCCCTGTCCTCCGCCCAGCGCTGGGAGCTGGAGGGGGCGGCCCTGATCAAGGAAGGCGTCCTGCAGCAGAGCGCCCTGGACGAGGTGGACACCTTCTGCTCACCGCGCAAGCAGTTCGCCCTGCTCGACCTGACCCTGTTCATCTTCCGCCGCGGCGCCGCCCTCATCGAGCTGGGGGTGCCGGTGCAGGAGTTGCAGCAGTTGCCCCTGCTGGCCCGGGCGCGGCGCTGCAAGTCCATGTTCAACAGCGATCAGGTGGACCAGATCCAGACCCTGAAGGACGAGGTCGGCCGCACCTTCGACAAGATGCGACTGGAGTACGCCCAGGCCAGCGCGTCCACCGCCAGCATCGCCTAGACAGCAATGCCCAGAACTTACGGCATAAAACGCAACGCCCGGAACGGGAATTCGCCATGAGCATCAAAGAGTACCGCACCGCCGCCGAGGCCCGTGGCGGCCTGCTGGTGATGAAGAA
>SBFV01000150.1 GCA_006227775.1 Gammaproteobacteria bacterium
GATCCCGAGGCATGATCCCGCTCCGGCTGCCACACCCTGATCGCGCGGCGATGAAACCACCCCATGCATCTCGGTTTGTCGGTAAGTCCCCCGTCGGATTATGGGGGTCCGGACAAGCCGATAAATAATTGGCGATGCCATGCCAATAGCCGATAGCCCTCATGACCAGCTTTCCGCATGATCTCCCCGACCTGCCGGGCATCCATTTTCTGCGCCCCCTCTGGTTCCTGGCCCTGGTGCCATTGCCCTGGTTGCTGTGGCGACTGAGTCGCGTCAATCCCGGGGCCTCCGCCTGGCGCGGGCTGGTGGACGAGCATCTGCTGCGGCATCTCCTGGTGCGGCGGGGCGTCCGGGTGGGACCTCTCCCCCTGATCCTGCTGGCGTTGGGCTGGCTCCTGGGGGTCACGGCCCTGGCGGGCCCGGCATGGGAGCGCTTGCCCCAGCCCCTCTACCAGACCCAGGTCCAGCGCGTCATCGTCCTGGACCTGTCCCCCGCCATGGACGCCCAGGATCTGGCCCCCTCGCGCCTGGCCCGGGCCCGTTATGAAATCCTGGATTTGCTCGCCCAGGCCGCCGAGGGCCAGACCGCCCTGCTCGCCTATGGCGCGGAACCCTTCCTGGTATCGCCCCTGACCAGCGATGCCGCGACCATCGCCGCCCAGGTCCCGGACCTGGCGACGGCCCTGCTGCCGGTGCAGGGTCCCAAGCGCACCGACCTGGCTCTGGCGGAGGCCGGTGCCTTGCTGGCGCGCGCCGGGAGCCCGGAGGGCGACATCATCCTGCTCACCCCGGACGCCGAGCCCCTGGAGGAGGCACGCGCCGAGGCCGCCAGCCTGCGTGACCGGGGTTACCGTACCTCCGTCTTGGGCATAGGCACGGAGAAGGGTGCGCCGGTGCCCCGGGCGGAGGGCGGTTTTCAGAGTGACGCCCAGGGCGCCATCCGCCTGTCGCGCCTGCAACCAGCGCCACTCAAGGCGGTGGCCGCTGCCGGTGGGGGACACTACGTGGCCCTGGCCGCCGATGACGGCGATACGCGGGCCCTGCTCCCGGCGGGGGTGCCTGAGGGGGCCAGGACGGAGCGCGAGAAGGATGCCCGCGCCGATCAATGGCGGGAAGAGGGGCCCTGGTTGCTCCTGGCCCTGCTGCCCCTGGCGGCCCTGGCCTTCCGGCGCGGCTGGCTGAGTCCCCTGGCCTTGCTCATCCTGGGCATGTGCCTCGGGCCATCCCCGCCCGCGGTGGCTTGGGATTGGGAGGATCTCTGGTGGCGTCCGGACCAGCAGGGTGCCCACGCCCTGGCCGCCGGCGATCCCCAGGGAGCGGCCCGGCGATTCGATCGCCCCGACTGGCGCGCCGCCGCCCAGTATCAGGCGGGAGACTACGAGCAGGCTTCGGATACCCTTAAGGAGCAGATGGGACCCGAGGCGGCCTACAACCGGGGCAATGCCCTGGCCCGGACAAACCGCCTGGAGGAGGCCCTCGCCGAATACGACCGGACCCTGAAGGAGGTCCCAGAGCATGCCGATGCCCGACACAATCGGGACTTGGTGCAACGCCTGCTGGATCAACGGCGGACTGGGTCCCAGTCCGCCGCTGGCGACAATCAGGGGGGAGATGGGGCTCAGTCCGAACCGCGGGAGGGGGATGGGCAGGCAGGTCAGAACGAGGACGCTGCTCGAGACCAGCGGAGCGGCGGGGAGGGCCAGGGGCAGCAGCCCTCTTCCTCCAGTGGCCAAGGTCAGGAGGGCCCGCGGCCATCACCGACCAGTGGGCTTGGGCAGGACGGTCAACAACCCCCTCCGTCCAGTGGGGGAGTTTCTGCGGGAGGACAGACGCCGGAGTCCAGTGGGCAAGTGCCAGAGGGAGGACGGCCCCCCGAGTCCAGTGGGCAAGCTCCTGAGGGAGGACTGACCCCCGAGTCCGAGGTGCATGGCGCGGCGGATCAGCCGCCAGAACCGGTGGAGGGGCAAAGTCAGGGTGGCCACCCGGCAACCGAGCCCGGTCGGCGGGACCTGCTGGGTGGGGGAAAAGCGGGCCGTCAAGTTACTCCCCAAGCCGTTCCCCCAGCCACTCCCGAGGATACTTCCCCTGCCGCCCCCCCATCCAGCCCCGAAACCGATTCTGGATCAGCTTCCGAATCCAGCGCGGATTCCGCTTCGGCGGGGGAAGGGCCGAAGGGGCAACGGGAAGCCAATACCTCTGGCGGTCCCCCGGGTCAGAATGAACCCCGGCACCTGACGGAGGCGCAACAGGCGCTGGAACAACAGTTACGCCGCGTGCCCGATGATCCCGGCGGTCTGTTGCGCCAGCGCTTTCTGCTCCAGCATCTGCGTCGCCAGGGTCAGTTGCCCTGATGGCCGGGATCCTCGGGGATCTCCTCTGACTTATCCCCACCTGTGGAAGATCGCCACCATGTCACACCCACGCCCACGCTCACGCTCATGCCCAGTTGGCCTGCTGGCCAGCCTGCTCCTCTGGTCCCTCCTGGCGCCGGTCCTCGCCGCCGGACTCGATGCCAGCCTGGACCGGACTCGTCTGGCGGAGGGCGAATCCGTGCTGCTGACCCTCACGGGCCCCGGCGACGTCTGGGGGACGCCCGATATCACCCCCCTTTCCCGCGATTTCACGGTCCAGAATCAGGGGCAGGGCACCAGCACCGTCATGACCAACGGGCGGGTGACCACGACCCGGGAGTGGCGTTTTCTCCTCACCCCCAAGGGGAGCGGCACCCTGACCGTGCCGGCCTTCAAGCTGGGCGACCTGGAGAGCCTGCCCATCGCCATCGAGGTGGTTCCCGCCGCCCAGGCCGCCCAACTCGGCGAGGCCCCGGCCGCGCGCCTGGAGGCGGAACTGGATCGCGATGCCGTCTACGTTCAGGGACAGGCCGTCTACACTCTGCGTATTCTGCTCCGTCCCCAGGTGCAGAACCCCAGTCTGGATGACCCCAAGGCCGAAGGCGTTCAGTTTGAGCGCCTGGGCGAGGACCGGGTCACCGAGGTCAACCGCGACGGCCAGCGCTACCGGCTCATCGAACGGCGCTATGCGCTGCTCCCTCAGCATAGCGGTAGGGTCGAGATCCAGTCCCCGGTTCTGTCCGCCACGGTCCCCGAATCCAGAGCCAGTCGTGGTCGGAACGGCGGTTCGCCTTCGCCCTTCGGAGAGGGGGACAGCCCTTTCGAGCGCTTTTTCGGTCGTGATCCCTTCGCGGAGATGGAGGGACTGTTCCAGCGTACGCGGCCCATCCAGGTGCGCGGACCGGTCCTGTCGTTAATGGTCGAACCTCAGCCCCGGGATGCTCCCACCCCCTGGTTGCCCGCCGATGATCTCCAACTGGTCGAAAGCTGGACGCCTGATCCGGATCAGGCCGAGTCACGGGGACGCATCCGGGTGGGCGAGCCCCTGACCCGCACCCTCACCATCACCGCCCTGGGCCTGAGCGCCAACCAGCTCCCGGATCTCAGCCTGGCCGTCCCCGCGGGTATCCAGGTTTATCCCGACAAGCCGCGCGCCGAAACCCGGGCGGAGGGCGACCGTCTGGTGGCGGTAAAGGAGATGAAGTTCGCCCTGGTGCCGTCCCAGGCGGGCAGGCTGACCTTGCCCGAGGTATGGCTGGCCTGGTGGGATACCCGGACGGATCAGGCCAGGGTCGCCGTGCTGCCGGAACGGGTCCTGGAGGTCTTGCCCGCCAGCGATGGGACCACCACCGCGTCCCCGCTGGTCCCGGATACGGCGGCCCCAGCCTCAGCCGGGGCGCGGACACCCTCATCCCCCGCGATGCCCGGGGCTGGGCAATCCCCGCCAGGGGCATCCCCCGCCCAGCCCAACCCCTCGGCGGGGCAGGTGCCGGCCGGCGATGGCTCCCCCGTCGCTTTCGGTTCCCCGCCGGCGTCCGGTGCCCCGGGGTCGGCCTTATCCCCTCCATCATCGCGGATCGAGCCTGGGACGGCCTGGCCCTTACCCGCGGGGTATTGGCCCTGGCTGGCGGCCGGGCTAGGACTGGCCTGGCTGGCCAGCCTCTGGCTCTGGTGGCGGGAACGGGGGCGACATCCAGCCCCCACGGGGGGGAAGCCGTACCCAGGGGTCTCGGTTGGGCCCCGGTTGGCGGCCGCTCGGGAGGGGGTCCGCCAGGCCTGCGCCGGGGGTGAGCCCCGCCAGGTCCGCGATGCCTTGCTGGTATGGGCGCGGGCGCGCTGGCCAACCGAACCGCCCCGGCGCCTGGAGGACCTGGCCACCCGGCTGGCTCACGCCACCGGCAAGGCCGAGGCGGATAAGGTCACCGAGTGGTTGCGGTGCCTCGACCGGAGCCTCTATGCCGATACCGGCCGGGGGTGGGACGGACCAGCCGCCTGGCGGGAGCTGAGCCCCCTGCTGGATGGCGCCCAGCCTGAGGCCAGGCCGGGGCACGCGAGATCCACCGACCCCTTGCCGCCGCTGTATCCCTCGCCTTGAGGCGATTGTTGCCAGGGGTCAGCCGCCAGCTTATCCATGCTATGCTTGAGCCGGGAGTCGGCCGGACAGTCGCTGCTCGCCCGCTCCGCGGCGCGAGGGGAGGAAAGTCCGGGCTCCGCAGGGCAGGGTGCCAGGTAACGCCTGGGAGGCGCGAGCCTACGGAAAGTGCCACAGAAAAGATACCGCCTAGATCCACCGCGGTGGATCGGTAAGGGTGAAATGGTGCGGTAAGAGCGCACCGCGCCGGCGGCAACGTCGGTGGCAGGGTAAACCCCACCCGGAGCAAGACCAAATAGGGGGACCTGCGACCTGGTGTCGCGGCGCGCGGCCCGTGCGTGTCCCCGGGTAGGTCGCTTGAGGCGCGCGGTGACGCGCGCCCTAGATGAATGACTGTCCCCGACAGAACCCGGCTTACAGGCCGACTCCCTCCTCCTTTCATGCCCCGGACCTCAGGACCCTCGGTCGTTTCTCCCGCCCCGCGCTGCGGGGGTCTGGCGCCCCGCCCGCCCCTTTCTGATACCAACTGGAAGCAGCCCCCGGGACCATCCATCGGGTTACTACCGGTTGGAAACCGTCATCCGATGACCGCGCCCCCGGAACAGCCCCCTGAGGTATAGCCGGCCGGGAACCGGGGTCCGGCTCCAGCGATCAGCCATCAATGCCGCGGAGCCTCCACCGGACGCTGAGTCGCGATTTTGCGCAAGGACTTGAGGCTTGATCTGTATCCTCTTGAATCGCTTAGCTTCCCGCCGTCTGCGCTATTTGTTACGAATTGGTGTCTAACTTGCTGACCTGCGTAAGGAAAATGCATGATCCCGCTTGACGGGTGGAGTGGTGTTGCCTAGTATTGGTATAGAAGTGGAGTGAAGTGGAATAAAAGGGAGCAATTTCGCGTGTGGGGAGGGGGTTGTGTTTCGGGGGGTTTCCACCCTGTGTCTGGATGCCAAAGGCCGGTTGGCCATGCCTGCCCGCTATCGCGAGCAGCTTGCAGCCTGTTGCGCCGCGCGTCTGGTGGTAACTATCGACACGGACCGCTGCCTCTTGATCTATCCGGAACCCAACTGGAAAGAGATCGAGCGCAAGCTGGAGAAACTGCCTTCCTTCAATCCCACCGCCCGAAAGTTGCAACGTCTCTACATCGGCCATGCCCATGACGTCGACATGGATAGCCAGGGCCGGGTGCAACTGCCGCCCGAGCTGCGCCAGTTCGCCAACCTGGACAAGCGGGTGGCCCTGATCGGGCAAAGCAACAAGTTCGAGCTCTGGGACGAGGACACCTGGGTGGCCCGTCGGGACCAGTGGCTGAACGAAGAGGACCTGGCGGAGCTGGAGTCTTCGCCCGAATTCTCATCCCTTTCCATCTGATCCCCATACGCCGATTCCATACGTTTTGATGAGTTGCCCCGTCGCCGACACCGGGCATCGACCGGTTTTGCTGGAGGAGACTTTGGAGGCCCTGGCCATACATCCCGCTGGATTCTATGTCGACGGAACCTTTGGCCGAGGTGGGCATGCGCGCGCCATCCTCGCTCGGCTGGGGGATGCGGGTCGCCTGCTGGCGCTGGACCGGGACCCCGCCGCCGTGGAGGCAGCCCGTGCCCTGGCGGAGCGGGACCCGCGCCTGTGGGTCGAGCATGCCCCCTTCTCCCGGCTGCCGGAGATCGCCCGCCGACATGGCCTGCTCGGCGCCGTCGATGGTCTGCTGCTCGACATCGGCGTCTCCTCTCCCCAACTGGACCAGGCCGGGCGTGGCTTCAGCTTCGCCGCCGATGGTCCCCTGGACATGCGTATGGACAACAGCGCCGGCGAAACGGCCGCCCAATGGCTGGCGCGGGCCCCGGAGGCGGAGATCGCCCGGGTCCTGCATGAATACGGGGAGGAGCGTTTCAGCCGCCGAATCGCCCGTGCCATCGTCGCCGCCCGCGTCGGGGCGCCGATCCTCAGCACCGGCCGGCTGGCGACAATCGTGGCGGGGGCCTGTCCGACCCGGGAACCAGGTAAGCACCCGGCGACCCGGACCTTCCAGGCCATCCGCATCCAGATCAACCGTGAACTCGAAGAATTGGGTGCCGCGCTGGCCGCGGTACGGGAACTGCTGAGCTTGGGGGGGCGTTTGGTGGTGATCAGTTTCCATTCCCTGGAGGATCGCCTCGTCAAGCGTTTCATCCGTGATCAGAGCCGTGGCGAGCGGTACCCCCGCGGCGTGCCGGTGCGCGCCGCCGCGACCCAGGGCTGGCTGAGACCCCTCGGCAAGGTGGTCCAGGCGTCGGCGGAGGAGGTCGGGGCCAATCCCCGGGCACGCAGCGCCATGCTGCGGGTAGCGGAGCGCCGATCATGACCCTACGGGATCTGTTTCTGGTCGCGCTCCTGGCGTTGGCCGTCATCGCCTCCGGGGTCGGGGTCGTATACGCCAAGTATCAGACGCGGATCGAATTTATCCAGTTGCAGGCACTGACCCGGCAACTCCAGGGGCTGGAAGAGGAGTGGGGCGTGCTGCGGCTGGAGGAGGCGGCGCTGGCCACTCACCCACGGGTGGAGATGGCGGCGCGGACGCGGCTCGAGATGCTCATGCCGCGGGGTGTGGATATCAGGACTATTGGGGGGAAGGGTCATGAACGTTGATTTGGCCAGGCGTAAGAGCCAGCCGGGCCGCGAGGGTAAGCGCTTCGATTTCCGCGCCCGCAGCCTGGTGCTGCTGGGGGTCCTCGGCGCCTTGCTCGTCGCCGTGGTGGCGAGCGCCTTCCAGCGTCAGGTGCTGGAACGGGAATTTCTGCGGGAGGAGGGCGAGGCCCGCTACCTGCGCGACTGGGAGATCCCGGCGCGGCGGGGCATGATCCTCGACCGCAACGGGGAACCCCTGGCGGTCAGTTCCCCGGTCGCCAGCGTCTGGACCGACCCGCGTAAGCTCAAGGACTACCCCGAGGCCATGAACGACCTGGCCCAGGCGATGGGGCTGGTCGCCAAGGACCTTCACCAGCGGGTGGCGGAGCGCCAGAACAAGGGCTTCATCTACCTTAAGCGCCGCATCGAGCCGGACCAGGCCCAGGAGGTGGCGCAGATCAAGGACAAGTATCGGATCCACGATCTGGGCATGGAGACCGAGTACAAACGCTTCTATCCAGGGGGGGAAATCTTCGGTCACATCATTGGCTTCACCGACGTGGACGACAAAGGGATCGAGGGCATGGAACTTGCCTTCAACGGCTGGCTGGGGGCCGAGCCGGGCCTGCGTCGGGTCATCAAGGATGGTCGTCAGCAACTTGTCGCCGAGGTGGAGCGGTTGCGCCCGCCCCGCCATGGCAAGGATCTTGAGCTGAGCATCGATCGTCGTCTGCAATACCTGGCCTACCGGGAACTGATGCGCACGGTCCGCGAGCACAAGGCCAAGTCCGCTTCGGCGGTGGTGCTGGATGTCCGTACGGGCGAGATCCTGGCCATGGTCAACCAGCCGGCTTACAACCCCAACGGCGACAAGGATGGCGACCAGAGCACCCGACGCAACCGGGCAGTAACCGACGTCATGGAGCCCGGCTCTACCATCAAGCCCTTCGTCGTCGCCGCCGCCCTGGAGCAAGGCCTGGTAACGCCCACCACGCCCATCGACACCAGTCCCGGCACCCTGGCGGTGGGCAGCAACACCGTCAAGGACATCCACAACTACGGTCGACTCGACACCACCAGCGTCATCACCAAATCCAGCAACGTCGGCGTGGTCAAGATGGCTCTGCGCATGAAGAGGGAGACCCTCTGGAACCTGTATGATCGGGTCGGTTTCGGCAAACCCACCGGGGTCCAGTTCCCAGGCGAGGAAACGGGCCGTTTCCGCCACTACAAGCGCTGGTCCGACTTTGAATACGCCACCCAGGCCTTCGGCTATGGCCTCTCGGTGACGCCCCTGCAACTGGCGCGGGCCTATTCGGTCCTGGCCGCCGACGGCGTCCTCAAACCGATCAGCCTGCTCAAGGTGTCGCAGGTGCCAGCGGGCGAGCAGGTCCTCAGCACCAAGACGGCGCGGGAGGTGCGGGCCATGATGGAGACGGTGGTCTCCCCCAAGGGTACCGCCAAGCAGGCGGTCATCGAGGGCTACAGCGTTGCCGGCAAGACGGGCACCGCCAAAAAATCCGCCGGCCGTGGCGGCTATGCCGCCGGGCGCTACCAGGCGGTCTTCGCGGGCATGGCCCCGGCCAAGGACCCCCGTTTCGTGCTGGTGGTTATGGTCGATGAGCCCGGGGGTGGCAAGTACTATGGCGGCCTGGTGGCGGCCCCGGCCTTCGCCCGCATCATGCAGGGGGCCCTGCGCCTCTTCAATGTCCCGCCGGACCACCCCGAAGTAAAGATGCTGATGGCCAGCGCGGACGCGGCGCGATGACGGGGGGGGTAGCCCTCCTCAAGCGCCCGGCCTGGTCGTTGCGGGACCTGTTGGCGGATTTTTTTTCTCCTTCCGCGGCTGCCAATCCGGGGTCGGCGGGCCTGGAGTCCCCAGCCTTCGGCTTTAGTGACATTCTGGCCGAAGCAGGGGCCGGGGATCTGGTCGTCACCGGACTGTCGCTGGACAGCCGCCGCCTCCAGCCAGGGTGGCTGTTTCTCGCCTGCCACGGCACCCGGGGGCATGGGCTCGGCTTCGCCGCCGAGGCCCGCGCCCGGGGGGCCATCGCGATCGCCGCCGAACTCGACGACCATTGGGACCCGGGGGCCATGGCCAGGCTGTCCGCCGATCTGGGGCTCCCCATTGTGCCCCTGTCAGACCTGCGGCGCCAGGCCAGCCGACTGGCGGGGCGTTTCTTTGGCGACCCCAGCACCTACCTCGAGGTGCTGGGGGTCACCGGTACCAACGGCAAGACCAGCGTCACCCACTACCTGGCCCAGGCCTTGGCGGGAGAGGTCCCTTGCGGCGTTATCGGCACCCTCGGTGCCGGCTTTCC